>JBGPFL010000838.1:0-2925 GCA_041483295.1 Blastocatellia bacterium
AGATTCGTCGCATAAATTCGTTTCTCGTTTCTCGTTTCTCGTTTCTCGTTTTGTCTTTTAGTGGGAGGTCCGGGTTAAAGAGGACCACCCACAGTCCGCAAAAGAACGAGAAACGAGAAACGAGAAACGCCGCTGCTTACCTCCCTATGACCTCGACCGTCACCTCAGTCGCGCTCGAGTTGTGTGCGAAGTCTTCAGCCGTGATCTGAATTGTGTAGGTCCCCGATGGCAACCCACCAGGGATCCGCAATCGCCCAATGCTCGCCTTAGCCTGCGCATCCCACGCCACCGGAACCGGGAGAGCGCCGAATATCCGCGCCGCAATTACTCGCGTGTCACTGTCAGCCTTCACCGTTATCAGGAGGTCTTCGCCTGCGCGGACCGTCTTCTGATCCAATGCGGCATGCAGATTTGGCGGGCGGCTGTCGATCACGAAACTCTTCTCCTCCTGATAAGCCCGGCCCTGCCGATCCACCAGAACAAGCCGGCAATGGTAGACCCCATCGCTCATCTCGCGCGGCGCGATGAAACGCGTCTCCCACACGTCGTCTCCCTCAATGTAGGTGAGCCCCTTCGTCAGTCCGAACGGAAAGACCGCCGTGACTTCGGTGATCGACTCGTCGGCGTGAACTCGTAGCACCGGGTCGCCGGGCCGGATGACCCTCGGCCGCAACAGCGAACGCGGCGCCGCATGGAACGAAGTGTAAGGTGTGACGAACTTGTACTTCTTTGACAGCGCGATGATCTCGTCAATCAACTCTTTGGTCTCACCAGTCAGGGCTATCTGCCTGAGCAGCGCGTCGACCCGAGCGCGAGCCCACATCCGAGGCAAGTGAGCATGCTTGTCATCAAGCTGTGGGAAGTCGACCTGTTCCGTCAGGCTCACCGGACGTCCGGCGGCGTTGCCGGCCAGCGTGAGCGCACCAGGGCCGGGGTGCTTGTATCGGCCCACGAAAGACAGCCTGGAGCCGTCATAGGCAGTGGCTTCGCTGTCGGGATAAACATGATAGAGGTTGGAGGCGTCCAGGTTCTGGAGCTTCAGCGACTCGATGGGCCTGCGGCCGATCTTGCTGGTGAACGATTTCAGTTTGAATGCCAGGTCGTCAGTCTCACGGGTCCAGTCGAAGTACCCCTTTGTTGCGCGCGCCAGTTCCCCGAGGAGTTGAATGTTTGTGTCAGCGCCGATCCCGAAGACATACATTCGAGCTCGGGTTCCTGCGTCGTTGGCCTTCTGAAATCGATCGATGATCGAACGCGTCCGAGTGGTCGTGAGCGTGCTGTTCCCGTCGGTGATCATCACGATCGCCCGCTCGCTCCTGGCGGGCATGGCCTTAGCGAAGCGCGATGCCTGATCGAGCGCGGCGCCCAGATCGGTGCCGCCCGACAGATAGCTGGACTTGATGAAGTTGAGCGCTCGGTCGATTTGATCCGGCCGCGCATCGACGCCCGTGGGGCTGAACGTGAACACATCATCGTTGAACAGGATCAGGTTGAAGGAGTCCTGCGGTTGAAGCGAGCGGAGCAAGCCCTCGGTCGCTTCGTAGGCGCGATCGAGCTTGTCCCACTGCATCGATAGTGAGGTGTCCAACAGCACGAGCACAGATCTGGCGGGAGGCGGCTCGGTTTCGCCTGGCGGGCGGCCCGCTTCGTTGAACAACGCGGCGGCTTCGAAGTAGCCGTCGGGATCGCCCTGCGCCAGTCGCGGATCGCGCAGTTCATCTGCCGTGATTCGCTCGGGCGCGCGGTAGGCAATGAACTCGAACGAAGTGCGCGGAACGTTCAACCCGTAGCTGAACGCGAAGTCTTCCGTCAGTTGAGCGTCATTGGCTTCGAAACTGGCCGACTTGTACTGAGGTGAGTTCTCGATCCAGTTGAGCTGATAGGTCTTGCCTACAGAGTTCAGGTCCGTCATCGGGAAGCGACTCGATATCGTCAGTCGAATCTCCAGATGGCCGACCGCCTGAGTTCCGTATTCCGTCGGTTTGAATGGGAAGGAGAAGTAGGACTCGAGATTGTCAACCCGCAGAAGCTCAGTGTACTCGAGTTCAAGACGCTTGGTGCCGTATGCGGGTATCGGCGACACCTGGACGGTGAAGGCAGTCCCCGCGCCGTCCTCACGTTCCTGTTTGAGCAGGCCCGGATCAATACGTTGAAGCGCCAGGTCGCGATATATCTCTTCAGCGCGACGCTTCTCGAGTATCACCCCCGGAATTCGCACGTCGCCATCCCACACGGCAAAGTCGGATATCGCCGCCGTCGTTGGGATCAAAAAGACGTAACGCCCCTCCAGTGCGCGCTCGGTTCGGTTTCCGAAGATCTGCATCACTCGTACGCGAGCGTACTGGTTATCGATCACGATCTGCACCGACATCTCGTCGAGTGCGAGCACCGCCGGATCCGGCTTTTCCGTGGATGAAGGGATGAGCACGCCAGACTGTGCGTACGCGACAGGCGCACCGAGTAAGAGAAAGAGTGAAAGCGTCACCGTCTTGATCATAAGTTCAACTCTCAAAACTGAGTCCCGAAGACGCGTCGCGAAAAAGCGCTTCACCGCAGAGGCGCAAAGAACGCAGAGGGGGCGCAGAGTCTGATTTCGAGGACTCTGCGCAACCGTTGCGTCCTCTGCGCCTCTGCGGTGAACTGGACTTGAAACTCTAACAAACTGCGCCTCTCCAGCGAACTACCTTCGCGACGAGTTCCACGACAGGCCGTGCGTGGGGAGTGCCCAAAAGCGTGACGCGCACCCGGTTTACACCCCCAGCTTTCTCCGCGAGACTAATACAGGGCAACCTGCCACGTCCTACTCCTTCTTCATGATTCCATACACCACTGACTCGTTCCTTCTCGCTCCCGCGTTTCGCAACCCTTCCTCAACAAAGGGACTCGAATCCAACACCGCAATGTAGCATCCCGGCATCAACAAGC
>JBGPFL010000839.1:0-2923 GCA_041483295.1 Blastocatellia bacterium
TGACTGACGATCGCTGCTTCACCGGATTCGACGCGTATCAAAAGGTCCTCGCCACGAGCAGCGTGAACTACATCATCCTCGCGACGCCTCCGGGCTTCAGGCCAATTCACTTGAAAGCCGCCGTGGAAGCCGGAAAGAACATCTTCACCGAGAAACCGGTCGCAGTTGACGGGCCAGGAATTCGCAGCGTGCTCGCTACCTATGAAGCTGCGAAAGCGAAAGGTCTGTATGTCGCAGCCGGTACGCAGCGGCGACACCAGACGGGCTACCTCGAAACCATGAAGCTCATTCACGACGGCCAGATCGGCCAGATCGTGGCCGCGCGCTGCTACTGGAATCAAGGCGGCCTCTGGAAGAAGGACCGCGAGGCGGGATGGAGCGATCTCGAGTGGCAACTGCGCAACTGGCTCTACTTCACCTGGCTGTCGGGGGATCACATCGTCGAGCAGCACGTGCACAACATCGACGTCGTCAACTGGGCGATGAACGGCCATCCAATCAATGCGCTGGGATTCGGCGGAAGACAGGCCCGAACAGATGCGGCTTATGGTCACATCTTTGATCACTTCGCCATCGACTACGAGTACGAGAACGGCGCTCACCTGATGAGCATGTCTCGCCAGCAGGATGGAACGGACAAAAACGTTTCCGAAGCGCTGACCGGCACGAAAGGCTCATGCCAGACGCAGGCATCGCAGCGTTATCAGATCAAAGGCGAGAAGCCCTGGCAGTTCCCGCGCGACAAAGACAACGAGCCGTACCAGCAGGAACATACCGACCTGATCGGAAACATTCGCGCCGGCAAACCGATCAACGAATTGAAGAACGTCGCCCACAGCACGCTGACCGCGATCATGGGGAGAATGTCGGCATACACAGGCAAGATCGTGACCTGGGATCAGGCTCTGAACTCTACTGAGAGCCTTATGCCGGGGAGGTTGGATTGGGGCCCGATGGCAGTGCCGCCTGTTGCGATCCCAGGCCAGATGCCGCCGATCGACTCGCCCGAACCGAAGCCCGCAACGGCCTCCGCCGGAAAGACCGGCAGCCTTTGATTTCGGTTCGATCGCGAGCAGATTGCTCGAAGGTTTAAATGGCCTTAGGGGCGGCCGCGGCCGCCCCTCTTCTATCTCGCCGACCCGCCGGATGGAGAGGCCTTCAGAAACAATGCGGAAGTGGCAAGATTGCAGTTCTTTCCGCAGCCTGCTAGGCTGTCCGTCAGTTACTTGTGCCTCCCGGCGTCAGGGCCAGTCGTGATTCATAGAACAGACCGGAACACTGTGAGGCACTGCGATGAACAGGGGCCGAAGGACACGCCTCTCTCTGCAAGCTCCTCGCGGAGCTTCTAAGGCTTAAGCTAATGATCACAATTCTGATCCTGGTCGTGCTGGCGTTGGTGCTGGCCGGAATCGGCCTTGCGCTGCTGCCAAAGCGAGGCCTGCCTCCAGGATCCCCTCAATTCAACTTCTCGGAGCGCCAACCTAACAGCCTGTTCGGCAACGACGTCCCTCCCAGCCGTCCCAATGCGTCGGTTGAGCGCCAGGCATTACTCGATCGAGCGGCGGAGGGCGACCAAGCGACCCTCGCAGAAGCTCGAGCAATGCGAGATGCCCGCCTTTATGACGCCGTGCTCGATGTCCTGATTCAGCGGACGTCTTCTTGTCAGCAAGACTTCGACAGCCTCGTCAGACGCATTCTTGAAAACGGCGACCTGCCCGCCAATGCAAAGCTGGCCGAACGAGTGATAGAGCAGTACAAGGCCAGTCCCGACCGTGGCCGGGCAGCCGACACAGTGCACCTCGCCGCCCTGTCCGATGAGGCCGCCATCTTCGAGAAGGCAGTCGAGACGATCTTGCAACTCTGGTCAGAGGGTCGAATACCCCAGGTATCAGCGGAAGAGTTGCGCGAGTTGTTTGAGAGTGAGTACTGGGTGCTTGGTGCTGAAGCCAGGCGGGCGGGGCCCGGGTTCACGCTGAGAAAAAAGCTCGCCGTGGTTCGCCGCCAACTGGCGGCGGCGGCCAGGCCGGCCTCAATTGAACAAAAGCACGAGAGCCTGCCAGAAGGAATGAAAGAACAACATGAATAACACTAACTTCCTGCCATTGATAATCGAAGCTGCGATAGCGCTCATTGTGCTCGTGTTCATTTTCACCCGCGTCCTCGTCAACGTCGGCGGGCGCGAAATCGCGATCAAAGAACGGCGCTACATGGGCCGCCGAATGCCACCCGGCCGGGTCGTGGCCACTGCGGGCGAAGTGGGCATCCAGGCTGAAGTGCTCAAGCCAGGCCTCCACTTGATCAAGTGGCCCTTCGAGAAAGTGGTCCGCAAGGTGCCCCTGGTCGAAATCGGTTCCGATGAGTTGGGCGTGATCGAAGCCATAGATGGAGACCCAATGCCACCAGGCCGTGTCTTCGCGCCCGACCGCGCGATGAACGCTCACAACAACTTTCAAGACCCGATCGCGTTCATTACCCAGGGAGGAGTCAAAGGCATTCAGCTTCGCACGCTCCCGCCCGGCTTGTGGCCGATTCACCCTTACCTGTTCCGCATATCGGTCGCCAAAGTGACGGTGATTCCCCAGGGCAAAGTCGGCATTATCACCGCGGCTGATGGAGAGCAGCTCGACGCCGGTCGCCTGCTGGGTCGAGCTATCGAAACTCACCGGAACTTTCAGGACTCCGAACAGTTCATAGTCGCGAGCGGACAGAAGGGACCACAGGTGGATATCCTTACGCCCGGAACTTATCGTATCCTGACAGATTCGATACCGCTCGAGGGCGGGGACAACAAATGCGGCCTGTTTTCCGTTCGTCTGGCCGAAGCTACTGTGATCAACGAGAATCAGATCGGCCTCGTCGAAGCGCTCGATGGCGCGACCCTGGACCCGCGCGACTACGTTGCCACGACGATCGAAGGGCACCA
>JBGPFL010000840.1:0-2902 GCA_041483295.1 Blastocatellia bacterium
CATTCTTCCCGGAGACCACCGGTTACCGTACGATATGCGCGACGTGCTAGCCTGTCTATTGGACGGCGGAACGATAGACGAGTTTCAAGCCGATTACGCTAAGGAGATGATCACCGGGCACGCGCATATCCAGGGTCTTCCGGTTGGGATCATAGCTAACCAGCGCGGTCTCATTCGGGGGCCTGCGGGCAAGCCGCCCAAGTTTGGCGGGATTATCTACACCGACTCCGCTGAAAAGGTCGCTTACTTCATCGACACCTGCAATCGCCATCAGACGCCGCTGCTTTTCCTGCAGGATGTATCCGGCTTTATGGTCGGAAGCGAAGCCGAACACTCAGGTATCATCCGGGCGGGGGCGCGATTTGTCGAAGCGATGGCGACCGCTACTGTCCCGAAACTGGTGTTGACCATCAATCACGCCTCTGGAGCGGGCTATTACGCGATGGCCGGGCAGGGGTTCGACCCGGATTTCATCTTCACGTGGCCGGCTGGCCGAATGGGTGTGATGGAGGGCGAGTCCGCGGTGATGGCGCTCTTCAGCGCCGACCTTGAGAAGCTCGAATGCGAGGGACGCGAACCGAGCGCCGAAATGCAGAAGGAGATGGACGAGGTGCGGGCCAGGTACGAGCGCGAGTTGGATGCTCGCTATGCCGGGGCTCGCGGCTTCGTAGACGCGATCATAGTTCCGGAAGATACACGCCGGGTCCTTGCGCTCGCGCTTCGCACCGCACTGAACAATCCCGGTCCGCACCTTGGCCCGTTTGCCTTAATTCAAAACTGGCCCGACGGATGACGGTTTCTCGTTTCTCGTTTAACGTTTCTCGTTTTCTGGCGGTAGCGGTCCGGACTCACGGAACCACACACCTCTAAGCGAGAAAACGAGAACGTTAAACGAGAAACGCGTTATCAGTTGAACCGAATCGAATTCAACACTCTCTGGAAGACGGGCTGATAGGTCCGGTACTCTTCCTGCGGTGCAACCCCGATCATGTAAAACAGCTCTCCATTCCTGAGCAGGGTCGTGTAGATCATCACTATTTCAGGCCCGCCGCTTGCCTCCGATACATTGCTGCACGTCACCGCCAACGCATCCTGACCGGAGATGGAACCACGCTGAAAGCCCGTCTGCTGGCGCAGGCTCGGATTGCCCTGAGACAGCGAGTTGAGATACTGATCCGTGGCCTGGCTGAGATTTCTGCCGGTTGCCCGCGTGATGCCGACCATTACGCCGTGCGTGACGACTGACCGCCCTTGAATGTCATCATAACCGCCTGCAGGTGCAAAGGTCAGTTCGTTGTTGTTGTTCAATTCGCGCCAGTTGTCGGGGACGGACACCTGAAAGCCCGCGCCGTCATAGCTCCTATATCGGTACGACGGATAGTCGACGCGGTCCTGCCCCCTCGGCTGGTTTCCTGCCGGATTTCGCTGGCGGCCCTGCGCGATCTCCTGGATCGAACGCGCCCTCGGCAAGTCGCGCAGGATGGCTCGGACATGGCTGAAATCGGCCGTGATTCGAATGGGGTCCGAGACATTCAGCATCTCCGCTTCGCGGGTTATGTACTCATAGCGGTTGCCGGGATTCGGGTGACTGCTCAACCATTGAGGCCCGCCGCTTCCGCTCTGCCTCTCGATAGTGCGGAACATGTTAGCCAGGTCACGAGGGTCGTAACCGGCATTGGCCATAATGTGCGAACCCAGAATGTCCGCCTCCTTCTCGTACTCGCGGCTGAACCTCAAGAAGTAGGCCCCGACCCCGAGCTGGGATCCCTGGGAAACTGCGCCGCCTGCCGCCCCTCCGATCACCGCCCCGGCAACCTGCCCGAGTGCACCCAGGATCGAATACTTCTGGGCCTTCGCAACCTGAGCAGTGCCGTGTCGAAGAGCCACATGGCTGAACTCGTGCGCGATCACTCCTGCCAGCTCTCCTTCATTCTGCGCCGCTTCGATCAGCCCTCTATTGACATAACTGAATCCGCCGGGCAGCGCGAAGGCATTGATGTCACGAGCGTCGACCACTTTCAACGAATAGCGGAACGCGGGATTCTGAAACTCTCTGGGAATTGCGCTAACGAGGCGGCGACCGACGCCGGCAACATATTCTTCGACTTCGTGGTCATTGATGAGCGGAAGCTGGCGCTCGACCTCGGCCGCTGCTTCCCGGCCAAGCTGAACGTCCTTATCGGGGTTATAGGGGTTTTTGGGGGCCTTAACCTGGGTTTGACCCAGTGCCGCCAGCGGCAGAGCCAGCATCGAGATTAGAGCTAGCGTGGTTGCCTTTGATATTACGGTGCGCATCATTATCCCTTTCACTCCTTGAAGCTGGGTTCCTCGATCATTATTTACGATTGCGGCAGAGCAAGCAAACGTGACACCGGTTGGATTCACAAGGGGGGCGTAAACGTTGTCATTGAGGCGCGCGATTCTGCTTCACCCCTCTTTTTTTGTATTCGATCCGAACGAGAAGCGATAAACGTTAAAGCGAGAAGCGCACTACATAACCCCTTCCACAGTCTCGGCCATAAGCTGATCAACTACTGTCTTCAAATCGCCGGTTCGCTCATATGTGGCTAACTGTCTGTCTGCGCTGGTGCCGTTTGCCATTATCGTATGAATGTACTCGATCTCTTTGCGACTTCCCAACTCGTCCAGAACGTCGTCCACGAATTCAAGCAACTCGAGGATCAAGTCTCGAACCGGCACCTCTTTCTGTTTGCCGAAGTCGATCAGCTTGCCATCGAGGCCCCACCTCACCGCGCGCCACTTGTTCTCCTGAATAAGCGCGCGGCGGTAGAGCCTGAAGCCGAGGTTCTTACTGTAGAGCTTGTGCAGTTTGGCGATGATGGCCTGGATCAACGCAGCGAGTGCGATCACCTCATCGACCTTTGAAGGGAGGTCGCAAATC
>JBGPFL010000841.1:0-2882 GCA_041483295.1 Blastocatellia bacterium
CGTAACTCTGTGGAGTAAAGCAAAGTGAGCGATCATCTGCTCGAGTATCCCCTAACTCAGTCGAGTAAAGCAAAGTGAGCGATCTTCTGGTCGAGCATTCCGCTAAGCTTCGCGAGGAAAGCCAGTCGCTAATCAAGAAGACTCGAGAACTCCGTGAGACCAGCCGCCAACTCCGAGAGACCTCTAAGTCAATTCGTCAATCACTCAAGGCATTCAAAAGTAGAACGCCCCTACTTCAAGGGCGCTGTTCTGCTCCTCCGAAGTTATGACAGCGACCTCGCCAGATGGCTTATTGCAAACCTTGAGGATTACACGCCCGCCGATCTACAAGGCTCCCTGAGCTGGCTGCCTTACCAGATCCGCGCCTTTTTTTTTCGGGCCGATAGGAGGAACGAGCATGGCAGACCCCGCGCTTACTTTGGAGCAGGTTGTTGATTATTGCCAGGAACACGAACTGCTACTTAGGCTTCTCGGTATCGCCGAGGGCGAGATCATCCATCACAATTCAACAGTGCATTTACGGATGGAAGAGGACAATAAACGGAAACCGATAGACGACAATACGCGGAAAGCGATCGACGAACTTGTCCGTATCGGGATTTTGAGGCAGGAACTCAATCAAGACAAAAGAGCCCTCTTTCCCGGAAAGTTATGGAGCGATAGACTCGTTCTCCTGCGAGCGCGCGAGGATCTATAGACCTGGCCGGCTCAGTTCAGCTCGCCCGAGCTTATGACAGCGATCTCGCCAGATGGCTATTGGAGACTTTTGGGACCACGCTTCCGCCGACCTCGAAGGCTTCCCTGCCTGGCAGTACGACCGAATGCTCAGACACCTACGCGGCAAATTCCCCGAACTCCAGCAGTACCCCTTATTGACCTGCAGCTCTAACAACCTCCCGACGCAAGAGACCATAGACAGTTGGAGTCACTATGAGTGAAAGGAGGAGTGCAAAGGCGAGGCCGCCGATGACGGCGATGGCTAGCGGCTGTAACATCTCTGCTCCGGATCCCAGAGCCAGCGCCAGCGGAAGCATGCCAAGCATAGCCGCAAGCGATGTCATGAGCACCGGGCGGAAGCGGCGACGACCCGATCTCATTAGAGCCTCTCTGAGCGTATCGCCCGCCGCAAAGTGTTCTTCCACGGCATCAAGCATCAATATCCCATTCTTGGCCACGATGCCGATCACCATGATCATTCCCATCAGCGAAACAACGTTGAGCGTAGTCCGGGTGATGAAGAGCGCAGCAAGAACTCCGCCCAACGCCAGTATCGCTCCAGTCATGATCGCAATCGGGTGAGAAAACGAGCGGAACTCGATCAAGAGAGTGACAAAGACCAGTGCGACTGCAAGCCCCAGGGACACCATAAGCTGGCGAAAGCTCGATTGCTGCTCTCGATACAGCCCGCCATATTCGACGGTCATTCCGGGCGGAAGCTTTACATCCTTCTCCAGTTTCGCCTTGATCGCATTAATGGCGCTGCCCAGATCGCTGCCTGATAGCCTCGCCGTCACTGCCACAGTTGTGCGCAGGCCGTCGCGTTTGATCTCCGTCTGACCCTTGTCGTATTCAACATCGGCAACCTGATCGAGTCGAAAGAGCGTGTTCTTAGTAGCCGAGCGAATTTGAAGAGCCTTCAACATGTCCAAAGAGGCCTTCGCACTTGCCGGGAGAACCACGCGAACAGTGATGAGGCGACCCTGCTGCAGAATGGAAGAAGTCGGGTCCCCAGTCATAGCAATGGTGACAGTGTTTGCTATGTCGCTTGCCGTAACGCCTAGCTGTGCGGCGCGCTGCGGATCGACCTTGAAGGTAACCGCCGGACCGCTGATTACAACGCCAGGCGAGGTATCCACCACTCCCGGAACCTGCTTGATCGCGGCCTCCACCTCCTCGGCTTTTCGATGAAGCGCCGCAGTGTCCTCGCTGAACAGCTTGATTTCGATCGGTTCGGGAGAACTGATCAGATCCCCGACAAGGTCGGCAAGTATACCGGGAAACTCGATCGGATCCAGGCTCGGCTCCGCCGACGCGATCTGCTTCCTCAGATCATCTATCACCTCTCGGGTTGGTCGCTTGCGGTCGGACCTCAGTTTCACCAGAAAGTCCCCGGTGTTGGGCTCGGTGATGGATAACCCGAGCTGCAAGCCAGTGCGACGTGAATAGCTCTCGACTTCGGGGGTGTCCTTCAACATCTCTTCGACGTGCCGTAGTATCCGATCGGTCTCCGTGAGAGACGACCCCGGAGGCGTGAAGTAATCCAGCACGAAAGCTCCCTCGTCAAACTCAGGCAGGAACTCCGATCCCAACCCTCGGTACAGCACGTAAGACAGGACTATCACGCCGAGGCACACCACGAGAACCATCTTCGTGTTCTCCAGCGCCTTCCCGAGCAGCCATTCATAACGCAGCACAATCGCTCCCAGTATGCGGCCGTGCTGGAGTTCTTCCTCGCCCCATTCGGCCTCCTCGGCTTCGCCCGCATACCTTTCCTTAGCGGAGCCGCGCCGCTTCACCTTCAAGAAGAATTGGCTAAGCACGGGTGTGAAAGAGAGCGCGAGCACAAGCGAAGTGAGCAGTGCGACTGCCATCGTGAGCGCGAGCGACCGAAAGAATACACCCGTCACTCCCGTGAGCAGCGCGAGCGGCAAGAAGACTACGACAGGGGTCACTGTTGAGCCGATGATGGGAACCGTGATTTCGGACACCGCGGCCTGGACAGCTTCTCGACGGGATTGGCCGCGCGCGATATGCGTGTAGATGTTCTCCACGACAACGATCGCGTCGTCTATGACCAGCCCGATTGCAGCCGCCACGCCGCCCAAAGTCATCAGGTCGAAGCTCAGCCCGGCAAGCCACATCGCTACGAAGGTCGCGAGCAG
>JBGPFL010000842.1:0-2881 GCA_041483295.1 Blastocatellia bacterium
AGTGGGATATCACGCACCATACCTTCATCCACGAGAACATCAAGAAGTTCATCGACGGCTTCCACTACGATGCGCACCCAATGGGAATGCTGATAGCGACGATCGCGGCGCTCTCGACCTTCTATCCAGAAGCCAAGAACATCCTCGACGCCGGCGCGCGTAAAAAGGAGGCCCACCGGTTAATCGCGAAGGTCCCGACCATCGCCGCCGTTGCCTATCGCCACAGCGTCGGCATGCCCTATGTCTATCCGGACAACGACCTGAGCTATACCGGCAATTTCCTGAACATGATGTTCAAGACGACCGAGGTGAAGTATCAGCCCAATCCGGTGCTGGAGCGCGCCCTCAACGTCCTGTTCATCCTGCACGTGGACCACGAACAGAATTGCAGCACGAACGCCATGCGCAGCATAGGGAGTTCGCAGGCCGATCCCTTCTCGGCCGTTGCGGGGGCCGCGGCCGCGCTCTATGGGCCTCTGCATGGAGGAGCCAATGAACAAGTGCTCAGAATGCTGAACGAAATCAAGACGAAGGATCGAGTCCCGGCCTATATCAAGCGGGTTAAGGACGGCGAGGTGAGGCTGATGGGGTTCGGGCACCGAATCTACAAGAACTACGACCCGCGCGCGCTGATCATCAAACAGATTGCATATGAGGTATTCGAAGTGACGGGCACCAATCCTATCCTCGACATAGCGCTCGAGCTCGAACGCATCGCGCTCGAGGATGACTATTTCGTTAAGAGAAAACTCTATCCGAATGTCGATTTCTATTCGGGCATCATCTATCAGGCGATGGGCTTCCCGGTCGATATGTTCCCTGTGCTATTCGCGATTCCGCGAACTTCGGGATGGCTGGCCCAGTGGCAGGAGATGCTCGAAGACCCGGAGCAGAAGATCGCCCGGCCGAGACAGATTTATTTGGGAGCGAGTGAGCGGGACTACCTTCCGATAGACAAGAGATAGGACCTAAGATTTCTGCCGAAGTCGAGTAGGAGGGGATTCACCGCAGAGGCGCAGAGGACGCAAAGGGGGCGCAGAGGTCTGATTCACGTCTCTGCGCCCCTGCGGTGAACAAGCATTCAAAGCCGAACAAACTGCGGTGAACAAAACTTCAAAGCCCGAAGAAACTGGAAGGCACACTGTTAGCAATCCCTTCTATGATGTCTGCCATCCTCATATCGGCGCCCTCGACGCTTGCGATCCGGAGATTCGCGGTCATCGTCTCACGGGCGCCGCTCGCGAAGTAGTGAATGAGTCTATCCGCAAGAGCATCCTCGTCGCCGGGCGGGAATAACAGACCGGTCACTCCCTCCTTCACCGACTCCGAAAGCCCGCCTGTTCGCGAAGCGATGATCGGCAGCCCATTGACCGATGCTATCCGAGCAACCGCACTCTGAGTAGCGCTCAGGTACGGCAAGACCAGGACATCAGCCCGATTGAACAGAGCCGGCACCTCTTCGTTGGGTATATAACGGTTCTCGATTCGCACGTGAGCCTCGAGGCCCAGCTCGTTGACGAGCCGCTCATATTCTTCGACAGGCTCGTAAAACTCGCCGGCGATGATCAAGTTACATTCGACTTCAGACAGGACCTTCGGCATCGCCCGCAACAACACGTCCAGGCCCTTGTACTTCCTCACGATGCCGAAGAAGAGGATAGTTCGCCCCTTTCGCTCCGGGCGGCTGGCGGCTGAGAACTCTTGAAGGATTGGAAGAGGGGCGACCTCGACCTTCTTGTCCGGGAGAATGCTCAGCAAGTCGTCGCAGTCGGATTTCGAGTGGGTGATGAAATGAGTCACCGGCGAGAAGGCGAACCTCAACAGTGGACGGTCGATTTTTCTTTGCTCGTGTGGCAGCACGTTGTGGCACTCGATAAGGCACTTCATCCCGGCCTTAACGAACATTCTCGCAAGCATTCCGACAAGCGGCGCGAAGAATGGGTTCCACCATTCTATGACCACGGCATCAGGTGCAAACTCTTTGACTGCTTTGAAGCATTGAATCCACGTGATGGGGTTCATCGGGGTGAGAATCGCGCGCGCGCCGGCGTCGAGTTTCAGTTGGCTTGTGTCAAAGACGGAACTACCGGGAAAGAGGAGCCTGGGGTAGAGGCTTCGATAGGAGATCACTTGAACGTCGTGGCCGCGCGAGGTGAGTTCGCGGTGCAACCAGTAGACGTGGTGAGCGATGCCTCCGCGCAACGGGTACGCCGGTCCGACTATCGCGAGCCTCACCGGTCGCTCTCTCCGCGGCTGAGCGCCAGGTCACCAGCCTCACTCGTCTCCACAATCGAGTAGTCGCTTTCGCGCCGATACGAGAACGCTATCATCTCGGCCAGCAATCCGAACAAGACGAACTGGACGCCGACGATTACAAACAACGTCCCTATGATTAACAGAGGTCGATTGCTCAACCACTCTTTGAAGAGCAGCCGGGCCATGATCAGATACAGATCGATTGCCGCCCCAACCGCGAACAAGCCGGCCCCCATCAAACCAAAGAAGTGCAGCGGCCTGTTCGAGTATCGTGTCAGCAGTATCACGGTCAGCAAGCTGAAAATGCCTCCGATAACCCGATTGAAACCATAGCGTGACCGTCCGTGATCTCGCGGAGCGTGCTCGATCTTGACCTCACCCAATCGAAAACCCCGATAGCTGGCCAGCACAGGAATGTAGCGATGGCGCTCTCCGTAAATCATCACTTCATCGAGCACCTCGCGTCGATAGCACTTGAAGCCGCAGTTAATGTCGTGAAGCCGCACGCCGGTGAGTTTCGCCGTGGTCCAGTTGTAAAGCCTCGACCCGAGCCTCCGGGTCAGCTTATCGTGACGCTGATGTCGCCAACCCGAAACAAGGTCGAAACCTTCTCCCAGCTTGCTCA
>JBGPFL010000843.1:0-2869 GCA_041483295.1 Blastocatellia bacterium
AACAACGCCAAGCTGGATGCGTTCTACTTCAAACGCCCCAAGCAGCGCCCATAGAAACGGCGCGATCCTCTGCCAGCTCTGTGTCCACGCCGGTTTACGGTCTTCAAGCCAATCGACCACCGCGGAGGACGCAGCGCGACCGCTGGGCCGCAACCAAACCTCTGACCTCCTCCGCGCCCCGAAGAGCTATCCGCAGATGTGATGACCGAATTGTGCAGTGCGCACCTCACGGCGTTTCAAGTCGTCCTTGTCGTGGTTGCTCATCTGCGTTATCTGCGTAATCTGTGGACGCCCCAAGGAGCTGCAGTCAGCCGGCTGAAGACTGGCGCATTGATGAATTCGTCGCCGGCTCTAATCAATCAGCCGATCCTCTGTAACGGGGCGATGTTCACGAATCAATCCAGCGAATCAAGCGCTTCTTGTATCTCAGCGAGAGTTCTCTGATCGGCGGCCTTAGCAGCGGCTTCAAGGCCGCGCTGGTAGGCGCCTCGCGCGGCCTCGGGCTTCCCCTGGCGCACCAGAAGGCGCCCGAGATGATAGTAGGCGGCGACGTAATCGGGATCTCTGGCCGTTACTTCGTGAAGGTGGGCCACCGCTTCGGACTCCAGGCCCTCCTTCTCGAGCTCGAGCGCCAAAGCGTAGCGGGAGAAAGAATCGCCCGCATCCTCAGCGACGAACTCCTCCAGCATCTCTTTGCGGGTCTTCATGACGACATGGCCGGGATCGAGAAGGCGTAAGAGCGGCGTGAGACTTAGCTTCGCAGACGACGTGTCGTAAACGTCACCGCGCAGGGACGAGTTGACCGCCAGGGCATCGCGCCCGCCAGCCCCGCGGCGCGTTAAGAGCTACTCGTCGCCTTCTACCGGCGTCTCTTCTGCGGTGTCAGGAACGGGCTCACCCCTGCCAGCTTTGGCTTTAGCCGCTGCTGCCGCTACCGCACGTTCTCCTCTCGTATCACGCTCCCGGATGCGAGAGGCCTTACCGCGCAGTTTGCGAAGATAGTATAGCTTGGCGCGCCGAACCCGGCCCCGGCGAACAACATCTATGTGGTCGATTATGCTGGCGTGAATCGGGAAGATGCGCTCGACTCCGACGCCGAAACTGGTCTTGCGCACCGTTATAGTCTCGCGGACTCCGGAATGTTTGCGCGCGATCACCACGCCCTCGAAAGCTTGCAGGCGTTCCTTATCGCCCTCCTTGATACGCACGTGCACGCGCACCGTGTCTCCCGGCTGGAAATCCGGAATATCATTGCGCAGTTGACGGTTCTCGATGTCCTGTACCACAGGGTTCATTGTTATACCTCGCTCGCTCGGACTGAATCTCTCTTCTGTCTGACAAAATGCTCTTCTAGTTCTCGCTGTCCTCTTCGGTTCTTTCGCCGCTCTCAATCAGGTCGGGGCGGCGGCGCTCGGTCTTTTCGATCGACTTTCCCCGACGCCACGCATCGATTTCGGCGTGATTCCCGCTCAGCAGAACATCCGGCACTTTCATCCCGCGATATTCGGCCGGCCGGGTGTAGTGCGGATAGTCGAGCAGCCCGTCGCTGAATGATTCGCGCTGCGCTGAATCTTCACATCCGAGCGCGCCCGGGATGAGTCGAGTCACCGCGTCCACAACAACCATCGCCGGTATCTCGCCTCCGGATAGAACGTAGTCGCCGATGGAGACTTCGTCATCGATCCAGTGCTCGACCACTCGTTCGTCTACGCCCTCGTACCTGCCGCAGATCAGAACCAGCCGAGCTTTGCGAGAAAACTCTTCAGCCATTCGCTGGCCGAACAGCCGGCCCTGCGGCGAAAGGAGCACCGTGCTCGCATCGCCCGGGTCGCCCGCGATGGCCTCGATCGCTCGAACGAGCGGCTCCGGCTTGAGAACCATGCCCGCACCGCCGCCAAAAGGCCGGTCATCCACCTGGCGATGCCGATCACTTGTGTAGTCGCGCAGGTCGTGCACACCAATCTCAATGAGTCCCGACTCAACGGCGCGGCGAACTATTCCGAACTCAAAGACCCCGCCCAACATCTCCGGAAAAATCGTTATAATGTCGAACCGCATACTCGATTGCGAACCGCAGAATTCGGACCTGTGTCCCCGGCTTACATCCGAAATCTACAAATCCAGCAGACCTTCCGGCGGCCTGATGAGTATCAGCTTCCCCTTCACGTCCACTTCGGTGCAGATATCTTCAGTGAACGGAATCAAGTGTTCTCGGTCGTCTTCGCCTTCGACCACCAGAAGATCGGTTCCTCCGGTGCGCATTAGCCGGGTCACTCGCCCGACGCAGCGACCTCCCAGGCTAGTCACTCTGGATCCCACGATCTCATGCTCGTAAAACTCGCCGGCTTCAAGCGGCATCTGCGCAGACTCGGCGATCAGCACGGAAGCGCCAACCAGCTTCTGAGCCGCGCTCATCGTATCGTATCCTTCAAACTTCAAGATGACTCGTCCCTTATGAAACCAGTTGTTCTGAATGGTGAGTCGAAGCCGCTCCCCGCCGGGCAAGCTCACCGTGACCGGATGGAGCGAATGAAAGCGCTCGGGGAAGTCGGTCAGAATATCGCAGGCCACTTCCCCTTTAATGCCACGCGCTTTGACGATGCGGGCTATTACCACATCCTCATGTGTCTGCGCTTCGTTGTAGTCCTCGCCAGTCACTACTCCAGGATTTCAAGCACGAACCGCTTCTTCAACTTCATGCCGGCGGCGCGAAGCAAGGTGCGCATGGCACGAGCGGTTCTGCCCTGTTTGCCAATGACCTTTCCGAGGTCTTGCTGCGCCACTCTTAACTCGAGCACGGTTGTCGCGTCTCCGTCGATCTCCTTCACTACAACTTCGTCGGGATCATCTACCAGCGCTTTCACAATCG
>JBGPFL010000844.1:0-2866 GCA_041483295.1 Blastocatellia bacterium
AGACGAAGCCGAGCTTCGCGGACATCGGCGGACCTACATCGGCGCGATGCCCGGTCGCATCATTCAGGCCCTGCGTCGCTCGGCAGTCAACAATCCTGTGATGATGCTGGATGAAGTAGACAAGCTCGGGATGGACTTCAGAGGCGATCCGGCTTCGGCGCTTCTCGAGATACTCGACCCTGCCCAGAACTTCTCGTTCAGGGATCACTATATCGACCTGCCGTTCGATCTGTCGCGAGTCTTCTTCATCGCCACGGCAAATCAACTGGGTCCGATTCCTCCGGCATTGAGAGATCGAATGGAAGTGATCAGGCTTGCCGGCTATAGCGAGGAGGAGAAACTGCACATCGCCACGAGGTACCTGGTTCCGAGGCAGATACGGGAAGCCGGACTGGGTGAGGAGCAGGTCCACATAACCGACGAAGCGTTGCAGGCCATAATCGGCCGCTACACTCGCGAGGCCGGAGTGCGCCAACTCGAGCGCAGCATAGGACGACTCGCCCGCAAGATTGCGCTGAAAGTGGCGCAAGGCAAGGGCGACGTGTTCACTATCATGCCCGAGGACCTGGAGGACTACCTGGGCCACGAGACTTTCTTCCACGAGACGGCGCGTCAGATCCTGCCGCCTGGCGTCGCGACGGGTCTCGCGGTGACCGAAATGGGCGGCGAGGTGCTGTTCATCGAGGCTACTCTCTTGCCGGGAACGAAGGGGCTGACACTCACCGGCCAGTTGGGCGAGGTGATGCAGGAATCGGCGAAGGCCGCGCACAGTTTTCTCTGGTCTCACTCGAGCGAACTCGGCTTTGACTGCCACGAAAAGTTCGAGAGGAACGGAGTGCACGTCCACGTTCCGGCAGGCGCAACCCCAAAGGACGGTCCGTCGGCCGGCGTTGCTATTGTGTCGGCGCTCGCGTCGCTGTGCTCGGGACGGCCCGTGCGCAGCGACACTGCAATGACGGGAGAGATTACGTTAAGCGGACTCGTCTTTCCCGTGGGCGGAATAAAGGGCAAAGTGCTGGCGGCTAGACGCGCGGGCATGAAGCGAGTGGTGCTGCCGAAACGCAACGAACCCGACTTAAAGGACGTTCCCGAAGAGGCCCTGCGCGACCTCGAGATTGTCTTTGTCGAGCGCGTCGATGAACTGCTGAAACAAACGCTGGCGCCGACGGAAGATTTACAGCCGCCGAAACCGGCTCGGGAAGCCGAAACCGTGCCCGCCCCTCAGGAGGTGGGCTTTGAGGGCGGAGAGGCGAGGGCGTGAAAGCGTTTCTCGTTGCTCGTTGCTCGTTTTGCGTCGGCAATAGACCTCTGCCTCAATGGACGAGCTCGGCAAAACAGTCTGGCTATAACGAGAAACGAGCAACGAGCAACGAGAAACGTCCCTATCCCAGGTCGACTATCTCTTTGTAGGTCGGGATTACGACGTTCCAGCCGAACTGCTTCGCGATTGAGTCTCGCAGCGCGGCAGCGGATTCGGGTTCGCCGTGTACAATGAACGTTGTACGAGGCGGCCGCTTGAATCCCTGGAGCCATCGCAATAGCTCGCCCGAATCCGCATGCGCCGACAGACTGCCCATGCTCTCCACTCGAGCGTTGACCGGCACCATCTGGCCGTGGATCTTGATCTCCCGTTCGCCGTCTTGCATTCTCCTCCCCCTCGTTCCCTCCGCCTGATACCCAACCAGTATCACCGCGCTGGCCGGGTCAGGCAGGTACCGCGCGAGGTGGTGAAGCACACGGCCCCCGGTGGCCATGCCGGACGCAGAAATGATTATTGCCGGCCCCGGCTGCTGGTCGAGCGCCTTCGAGCCGCCTCGCCCCTGCACTAAGCTGAAGCTCCGGGTGGCGAGTGGATTCCGGTTCATCTTCACCAGTTCCTGCATGTCGAGGTCGTGATCCTCTCCGTGCTTGGAGTAGAGCTTCGTCACCGAAACCCCCATCGGCGAATCTACCGCAACCGGAAGAACGGGGATTCGACCCTCGTCTTCGAGCTCGCGAAGATAGTAGACAAGCAACTGGGTGCGCCCAACGGCGAACGCGGGAATAACCACCTTCCCTCCCCGCTCCGCGGTAGAGTTGATTATTTCCGCGAGACGATCTTTGGGGTCGGTCTTCTCGTGAAGGCGATTGCCATAGGTCGACTCGATCAGCAGGTAGTCGGCCTCCTCAACCGGCGACGGATCATTCAGAATCGGCTCACCGTAGCGTCCGATGTCGCCCGAAAACAAGACCCGAATCGGATCGTGGTCTCGTTCTGTAATATCTGCGGCCACGAAGCTCGATCCGAGTATATGGCCGGCCGGAATGAAGCGAATGCCAAGGAACTTGCTCAGACGAACATCCTCATCATATGAGACCTTCTGTACCTGTTTGAGCGTCCGTCTGGCGTCGTCTTCGGTGTAGAGCGGAACGGCGGGCTTATGCTTCGAGTAGCCTTTTCGATTGGCATAGTCGGCATCTTCTTCCTGAAGTCTGGCGGAATCGGGTAGAAGAATCTCCAGCAGGTCGGCGGTCGCGGAGGTTGCGTAGATCGGCCCGGTGAACCCGTCGCGGACCAGTCGGGGCAAGTAGCCCGAGTGATCTATGTGGGCGTGAGTCAGGATCACCCAGCCAATGGAGGCCGGGCTGAGGGGAAGAGCCTGCCAGTTGCGCTGGCGCAGTTCCTTTAGACCTTGAAAGAGGCCGCAGTCGATCATAGCGCGGCTCCCGCCGATTTCGAGAACGAACTTTGATCCGGTGACCGTGCCTGTCGCGCCGAGGAACTGAATCTTAGCCATCGAGGATCAAGCTATCAGACCGGGGATCGGGCGGGCAAGGCCTGCCGCGTTTCTCGTTTGTCGTTTCTCGTTTCTCGTTCTTTCCCCCT
>JBGPFL010000845.1:0-2864 GCA_041483295.1 Blastocatellia bacterium
CTTTGTCTTTGCGAGTGCGTTCGTGTTTAAGAATTATGTTCGTGTCGTATTCTTCGACCGAGCAACAGGCGGCAATCCCGCTCTGCGAATGCTCTCCCATCTGCAAAAGGTAGATGTAGAGACTCGGCGACGGTTCAAGAGTGAGGGGCGCCTCACGTTTAAGCGTTTCGAAGTTTTCGGCTGCCTTCTGATAGACAGCGTCGGAGTATGGGTCGGTGCCGTCCGCGAGATCTATTTCGGGCCGCGAGACGTGGAGGAAGCTGAGCGGGTTGTTGGCGGCCAGTTGACGCGCCTCTTCGGTGTTGACGACATCGTAAGGAACGGCAGAGACCGCGCTCGCCTTTTCCGTGGGCGGCCGGAGTGCCTGAAAGGGACGGATAGTTGCCATTGTGTCTTTCTCTTCGATTGAGGTAGTAGCTGCAATCGAGAATGCTAGGGTGTGCGCAAAAGCATGTCAACTGCTAAACTGGTTCACATCTTGAAGGGAGGGAACGAGCATGGTGGCAGCTAATCCAGTGCAGCCTGCAGTAAGTTGCGAACGGAAGGAAGCCGTCCTGAAGTTAACGCTCAATCGGCCTGAGAAGAGCAACTCGCTTCATCCCGAGATGGTTGCGCAGCTATCGGAAGCGATAAAGAAGGCGGAAGGCGATCGCGGTGTGACGGTGGTGGTGATCACCGGCGCCGGCCGAAGCTTCTGCGCCGGCCTCGATCTCGAGCTGCTGTTGAAGTGGAATGTCGAAGAGAAACTCGGATATCTGGATCGGGTGACCACACTGTTCCGGCTGGTATGGGCGATGCCCCAACCCGTCATCGCGGCGGTGAATGGGCCGGCCATCGCGGGCGGGTTCGACCTTGCCGCCTTCTGCGACATCAGGCTCGCATCGACGCGGGCAATATTCGGGCAGGCGGAAATCAACATCGGCCTCACGCAGATCATTCACCCGCTCTATAAGTCAATCGGGCTCGGGCGCGCGAAGGAGCTGGCGATGACGGGCCAGAACATCTCTGCGGATGAGGCCTACCGGATCGGACTGGTGAATCACGTCTATGCGCCCGAGGAGTTGATGCCGCGAGCCCTGGCGATGGCGGAGTTACTGGCGTCGAAGCCTCGCAGCGCGCTGTTTGAAACGAAGCGACTCACACGCGAGTTGATAGACAAGGGCACGCAGGACGCGCTGGCCGAGATCAACTCGACCTTTCGCCGCTGCCTTGAATCCGCCGAGCACAGTGGGAGAGTTGCAGAAGTATACGCGAGCTTGAAGAATCAGAAGTCAGAAGTCCGAGATCAGAGGTCAGACCTCTGACTTCCGACCTCTGACTTCTGACTTCTGACTTCTGACCTCTGACCTCAGACCTCGGCGCCGCTTAGAATCGGCGCGAGTAGCTAGCCAGGATGACGTAGTCTGCGAAGGCCGCGTCGCCGTGCCGATTGTCGAGGATGTCCGGCACGCTTCGCGTGCGGTTTCTCCGCACGGCCACCGGCACGCTGAAGGACCACCTGTCTTTACCCTTCGTCACATTGATTCCGGGCTCGACTGAGATCGCGTAGCCGGGGCGCCTGAATCCAAGGCTCTTACCAATGAGATCCGTGGACGGCACTCCTTCGCCGCGAATGCCCATACTCCATGTGAGACTGTGAACTTTGGGGAAGGGGAAGAGGGCACCCGCGCGGTACACGTACTGATCTGCCACGGACATTATGGCTTCAGAGGGGCGGCTCCGGCCGGTCGGCACGCCGTTGGTTCCGCGGGGATTTACCAGGTACACGCCCGAGGCGAACAGGACGGTGCTCTTGATCGCCTTGAAGCCCTGGAAATCGAGCACGAGGCCATAACCGCCGTCGCCCGGCTGGATCGACTGGTCAACAACTCGGGTGACCGGACCTGTCGCAGTGTTGACGGTATCGGTCGCCCCCTTCCTGCCGGTGGGCAACTTCACGCCGACCCCGAATGAGACATTCTGGCGGGACTCAACCGGAGGCCGCAGCAGCCACATCCGGCCGACCACGCTGATGTCGCCCACGCCGCTGGCATGAGTGGCTTGATCCGGTGTGCTCTGTCCAAACCGCTCAGCAAAGAAGAGCGGGACAGTCGCAGAGAGGGTGAACCTGGGGGTTACCTCGTAATTCACCGCTACGTTGAAGAGGTGAACTATGTTGTTAACCTCGCTCCGTGCAATGGCTCGTTGTTCCTGTTCGTCAGTTCCAACGAAGTGGCGATGTGAGTGTAGATATCGATAGTCGACCGAAATCTCGAACCGGCGCGGGCTCAACCACGATTCTCCCGCAGCGCTGTGCTGATCAATTCTGCTGACGGTCTGGGGATCGATCATCTGGGTGCATTGACGAGCGTTAACGCAGCCCTGGGCTTGCGCATAGTCATTGTGGAAGAAAACGCACACGAGGGCTACGACACCAGCAAAGAGGAACCGCGCGGATTGACTGCGATGGGATCTCAGCATGTTGTTCACCTCCACATTCCTGTTATTCCCGTCTTATTGTGAGCAGAGATTGACTGTTGAGTGACTCCGGCCTACTGCCAATTCAGCGAGCGTTCGAATGTCCTGCGGTCGTTCGGCAGCCTGCTTCTTACGGAGAAGATAGTGCCAAGCCAGAGACGCCGCTAAGAATAAGGCCAGAACTGGTTTTTGTCATTAACCCGAAGTAGAAGCCGAGTCTATATCTTTAGTTGTAGCGGCGAGCGCAACGTGGCCTTTTCAATGTCAATGCTTGATCAGGTGATAAACGAAATGCGGAATGCGGAAATGCGAAATGCGAAATCCGGTGGGTGGCCCGAGATTCTAGTGCAGATCAATCTGGAACAACCGACCACTGACCTCTCTGACCTCCGACCTCTCTGACCTCC
>JBGPFL010000846.1:0-2855 GCA_041483295.1 Blastocatellia bacterium
CCGCAATTATCATGAGGATCGTTCATATCACCGCTGGGGCCGCCTCGATGTACTGCGGCAGTTGTCTGAGGGACAACGCGCTTGCCGCCGAACTCCTTTCGCGGGGGCACGACGTCACCCTCGTGCCCATCTACACGCCGACTCTGACCGACGAAGACAACGTCAGTCAGGACCGCGTCTTCTTCGGCGGGATAAGCGTCTACCTCGAACAGCACTCGGCCCTGTTCCGCCACACCCCCTGGCTCGTGGATAAGCTTTGGGATTCCTCTCTGGCCTTGAAGCTCGCGGCTCGGAGGTCGATACCGGTCAACCCGCGACTGCTGGGTGAGCTGACAGTTTCGATGCTCAAAGGCGAGGAGGGCTTCCAACGAAAGGAGCTGTTGAAGCTCATTTCGTGGCTCAAGAGCGAAGCGTCACCCGACCTCGTGACGCTTCCCAACGCGCTGCTAATCGCCCTCGCCGGTCCCATAAAGAAAGCTTTGGATCGCCCCGTCAGTTGCACTCTTCAAGGCGAAGACCTCTTCCTCGCGGGTCTCCAGGAACCGTACAAGACTGACTCACTCGAATTGATGCGATCGCAAGTGAGCACGGTCGACCTGTTCGTCTCGGTGAGCCACTACTACGCGGAATTCATGTCCGCCTATCTGGGGATTCCGGCCGGCAAAATCGAAGTTGTTCCGCTTGGGATCAATCTTGAAGGCTACGAACGATCGGAGCGGCCGACATCGCGGCCATTCACGATCGGCTTCTTCGCCCGCGTGGCGCCGGAGAAGGGCCTGCATCTGTTGTGCGAGGCATACCGCCGCCTGCGAGAACGCGGGGAACTTCCAGACGCAAAGCTTGAGGCCGCCGGCTACCTGGCGCCCGAGCACAAGCCATATCTGCAAGGCATCGAGCGGCAAATGGGTGATTGGGGTTTGAGCGACGAGTTTCACTACCGGGGCGTGCTCGACCGCGGACAGAAGATCGAGTTTCTTCAAGGCCTTGATGTGCTCTCGGTGCCTGCAACCTACGATGAGCCGAAAGGTCTCTTCGTGCTCGAGGCGATGGCCTGTGGGGTGCCAGTGGTGCAGCCCCGGCGCGGCGCGTTTACCGAGATGTTGGACCGCACGGGCGGCGGAATTCTTGTCGAGCCTGATGACCCGGACAGCCTGGCGGAGGGACTCCTTCGAGTGGCGGGCGACTCGGATTTAGCGCGGGAGCTCGGGGATCGCGGCTATGATGGAGTTCGTGAATACTACAGCGATGCGAAAATGGCTGACCGAGCGGTCGAAGTGTATGGGAAATGCGAAATGCGAAATGCGAAATTCGAAATTCTCGTAGGGTAATGATTCTCAGTATGCTTCAAGTTTCTGCAAACGATTTCTCCAGGAACCGGGGTTCGAAGGCAGTTCACCGCTCAGGAGAATCGCGAATCTCGAAGCGGCAACTTCGCATTTCGCAATTCGCATTTCGCATTTACCTTCGCATTTCGCATTTCGCATTTCGCATTTCTCCAAGAGGTTCGCTTTGCTCGAGATAATCGACCTGACCAAAGACTATCCAACTCCGCGAGGTCCTCTTCCGATTCTCTCCAACATCTCGCTCTCGCTCTCTCGCGGCGATGCGGTGTCGATTGTCGGGCCATCGGGCAGCGGCAAGAGCACGCTGCTCTACATTCTCGGCGCGCTGGAGCCGCCCACCTCGGGGAGCGTGAGTCTCGAAGGCCGGAATCCATTCGATCTCGACGAGCGATCCCTTGCAGCATTCAGGAACAAGCAGATCGGATTCATATTTCAGGACCACTGTTTGCTCCCCCAGTGCTCGGTGATTGAGAACGTCCTGACGCCAACCCTGGTCGCCGAGAAGAACGGCGACTACCTCGATAGAGCCAGATCGCTCCTCGATCAGGTCGGCCTGACTGAACGAATAGATCATCGCCCCGCGGAATTGTCGGGAGGCGAGAAGCAACGCGTCGCGCTCGCCCGGGCTCTGATAATGGAGCCCCTCCTGTTGCTTTGCGATGAGCCTACGGGCAACCTCGATCACGCCTCGGGTTCCGTGGTCGCCTCACTGTTGCTCGAACTGCACGCGCGGCAGCAGACAATCCTCTTCGTCGTGACTCACAACAGGGAGCTGGCGGCGAGATTCCCCACCAGATTCGATCTTGTCGATCGAAAGCTTCAGCGCCTGTGATGCAGATCTCCACGCTAATCAAACGCAACCTCACGCATTATTGGCGCACCAATCTGGCTGTTGTTCTCGGCGTCGGCGCGGCGGTCGCCGTGCTCGCAGGCGCTCTGCTGGTTGGGGATTCGGTACGCACAAGCCTTCGCGATCTGTTCCTCGATCGCCTCGGCAGAACCGCCGACGTCATCTCGGCCAGTGGCTTCTTTCGAGAGAGATTGGCTGATGACATTGGGTCGAACGGCAGCTTCGCCCAACGTTTCGAAGCCTCGTGTCCTCTGATCGCCCTCGAAGCTGTAGTGACCCATGACAGGAGCGGGAATCGCGCTTCGCACGTGCAGGTGTATGGCGTGGATGAACGCTTCTGGAGGTTCCACCGACGCCAGCGGGCCCCATCCGATCTGGGCGATCGTGAGATTCTGGTGGGCGAGGACCTGGCGCGAGAACTGGGATGCGCGGCTGAAGACAGCCTCTTGATCAGAGTCGAGAAGCCTTCAGCTATTCCGGCCGAATCTCTTCACGGCCGTAAAGAGGATGTAGGACGCACGATCCGCCTGACAATTCGCGATGTTCTGACGGCATCCGCGATGGGTGAGTTCTCGAGTCGTCCTCAGCAGGGCGCTGTTCGCGCGGTCGTCGTCTCGCTCAAGCGGCTGCAGAAAGAACTGGAGCAACCGGGCAAGGTCAAC
>JBGPFL010000847.1:0-2846 GCA_041483295.1 Blastocatellia bacterium
CCGGAACAGCGCATGGAAGATTCAGAGCTTCGGGCTCTCTTAGAGATGAACCATCAAGCCAGTTACGGCTGGGCGCTCGGTTGCTGTTCGCGGGATCCGGCCGAAGCGGAGTCGGTGCTCCAGACTGTGTATCTCAAGGTATTGGAAGGGCGCGCGCGTTTCGATGGGAGGGCCACTTTCAAGACCTGGCTGTTTGCGGTGATCAGGAAGACGGCTATCGACGAGCGCCGGCGAAGCATGCTTAGGGGATTGAGGCTGGTCAAACTCGCACAGGCCGCCCTGTTTCGCGCTCCGGAAGAGAGCCCCGATCAGGCGGTCTACCGATCGCAGATCGAGATACTGTTTCGGCGCGCGCTCTCATTGTTACCGAGGCGTCAAAGGGAGGTCTTGCAGCTTGTCTTCTATCATGACTTCACCGTGGCAGGAGCCGCCGAAGTGATGGGATGTTCGATAGGTTCGGCTCGCACTCACTACGAGCGCGGCAAGAAGCGACTTTACAAACTGATTGATGAGGCGGGGGTCTTCGATGAATCAGGACTGGCAAGAGAAGAGAATAAAACAACTGTTCCATGAGCTTGGCCGTGAGGACGAGCGCAAAGCACCGAGCTTCACAGGCGTGCTGCAGGCGGCGTTGCTGCGGGGTGGAGTCGCTCACCGCAGACTGCGTCTTTGGCGCTTGGCCTGTGTAGCGCCATTGCCGTTCCTGGCCGCCGTTGTCGTTCTAGTGCTCTTCGCGAGCCATTCGACCGAGCCTGCTCCCCCGGGTGACTTCACGACTCTTCAGCGTCTTCCAAATCGCGAGACCGCCTCCCCGGGAATTGTGCTGCCGCCAGATGTGCCGAGGCTTCCCCGAGCGGTCCTTATTAAGCAGCCGCGACATCGAAGACGGGCCTCGCCGACTCACAACTCAACATTACTCATCTCGCAGTGGCAGTCGCCGACTGACTATCTCCTGAGAGTACCCGGCAATGAACTGCTCAAGAGCATTCCACGAGTCCCGGATCCATCCTCGGGAATCACTAGAAATCTGATCGAAAAACACAATTGAAGCGGAGGAAACAATGAGACGGATAGTTCTTGCATCGACAATTTTTCTACTCGCGGGAGTCCAGTTGGTTTGGGCACAGCAACAGCAACAGCAACAGCAACCCGGCGACCCGATCGGCGATAACTTCATTCCGCCCGAATTGATCATGCAACATCAGCAGGAGATCGGCCTGAGCCCGGACCAGAAGAGTTTCATCAGCTCGGAACTCCAGAAGGCTCAGGCAAAATTCAACGAACTGCAGTGGCAGCTGGCGGGCGAAATGGAGACGATGGCCTCTCTTGTTAAGCAGGAGAAGGTCGACGAAGCGCAAACCTTGGCGCAGCTCGACAAGATACTCAACCTCGAGCGTGAGATAAAACGCACCCACATTGCGTTGGTCATCCGAATCAAGAACCGACTGAGCGCCGAGCAGCAGACTAAGCTGCAGGAGATAAAGCACAAGTCCGGGGCCAGGTAAGCTGCTGATGGCCCGGTTAGCTCTTGCAGTAAAACAATGTGCACCCGTCTCGAACGGGAGGAGTTAGAAGTATGAGTCTGACAACAAGTCCGAGACGACTGAGGCCCCTGCTCTACGCGTTTGCCGGGCTGGCGTGCATGATAGCTTTCAGCGAGGCGACGAACCCGGCCAGTTCCGACGCGCGTGACGCGAAAGCCGCTCGATTGAAATCCAGGCTCGAGAGTCGCCTGACCTTCGACGAGGGAGCTTCGTTGCTGAGCTACAATTTCGCCTGGAGCGTCGCGGCTGATGATTCAAACCGCGTTCACGTCGTATGGTATGACGACCGCACTGGCAACTCCCAGATCTACTACAAGCGCTCGACCGACGGCGGGCTCAACTGGGAAACGGAAATCCGCCTTTCTGATGACCCTGCATGGAAGGAACACCCGGCCGTCGCGATTTCGGGCTCACACGTCTACGTTGTTTGGCATGACAGCAGGAATAGCGGTCTTAACATCTACTTCAAGCGCTCGACCGACGGCGGCGCGACCTGGGGCCCTGACTTACAACTGACAGGCGCAGGGGCCGACGCCCATGCTTCGATTGCCGCGTCGGAGTCTCAGATACACGTGGTGTGGGGGGACAGCAGGGCGGGACACGCCGAAATCTACACTCGCGGCTCCACCGACTTCGGAGCAACCTGGGATGGGGAGAGACGGCTCTCTGATTTACCCTTCGACTCCTGGGTGCCCACCGTCGCAGTCTCCGGCAATGATGTATACGCGGCCTGGGTGGACACTCGCGACGGCAATGAGGAGGAATACCTCAAGCGATCAACCGACGGCGGCAGTTCCTGGGGTCCGGACACGCGTATGACGCACAACGCTGCGAATTCATGGGCTCCTTCGATCGCCGTCTCCGGCCGCACTGTGCATTTCGTATGGTTCGACCAGAAAGACAGTCCGGCTCAGCCGCTCGACGCGGAGAGGAGACTGGATGATGCGATGGCGCTTTTGGATCTGCGAGTCGAGCCACCGCCTGAAGGCGTAGTGGTGCCAAACCCCGAAGAGGCAGCCCGCCGCGGAGCAACCGAGAGACTCCAACTCATCCAGACTGCGGCTCCCTCGTGGATCGAGGGCGGTGGGGACGCCGCAAGGCTACAGAGCATAATGCGCGAGCTTCAGGAACTGGCCGGCCAGGGGGCTTCATATTTGGTGAAGGAACGAAAGCTCGATGAGGCGATCAAGCTGATGGGTCTCAACTACATGCCTGGCCCGCGAGACGACCTGCCGAAGGTCTACTATCTCGACGCAATGCGAGTGCGGGTTCAAGACAAGATGCAACAGATTCAGGCGGCCG
>JBGPFL010000848.1:0-2831 GCA_041483295.1 Blastocatellia bacterium
AGACCGTAGACCGGCGATTCTTCCCCGATCTGTGGGAGCTGAGAAGCTATTTGAGCAACAGGAGCTAAAACGTTCCGAGTTCCGGGTTCCGAGTTCCGAGTTCCGGGTTCCAGGTTCTGCGTTTGTCGGTTTCGGTAGCGGTTGAACTCCAGTACAACACCGTAACCGAAAGAACGCGGAACGTAAAACGTAAAACGCGGAACCCGAAACCCGAAACGCGAAACGATTCTAACGAGGAGGCGTTATGGACGAGCTTTTGACCTGGCGAGCAGAGTTCCCGATTCTCGATAAGACGGTCTATATGATTAGCCACTCGCTTGGGGCGATGCCGCGGCGCACGCGGGACAGGCTTCAAGAGTACGCTGATATGTGGTCGACGCGCGGCATCCGGTCCTGGGAAGAGGGCTGGTGGATGATGCCGACAACGGTGGGAGACGAGATCGGCAAGATCATCGGAGCGGGCAAAGGAGAAGTCGTGATGCATCCCAATGTCTCGATCTGCCAGTCGGTCATCACGAGCTCGCTCGACTTTTCGGGCAGACGCAACAAGATCGTCTCCGAAAGCTTCAACTTCCCTTCGAACCTTTACATCTACAACGCAATGAAGAACGGCGCCCGCCTGGTGACCGTCGCTTCGGATGACGGCATCACCGTGCCACTCGATCGAATGCTCGAGGCCATCGACGAAGAGACGATGCTGGTTTCGGTCTCACACGTGATCTATCGCAGCTCATTCATTCAGGACATCAAGGCTATCGCGGCGCGCGCTCACGAAGTCGGCGCGTTGATTGTAGCGGACATCTACCAATCGGCCGGCACGGTTCCCGTGAATGTGAGAGATATGGGGCTCGATTTCGCCACCGGCGGATCAGTGAAATGGTTGTGCGGCGGCCCCGGCGCCGGGTATCTATACGTGCGACGCGACCTGTGGAGTACGCTCGAGCCCGCGCTTACGGGATGGCTGGCTCACAAAGACCCTTTCGCCTTCGAGTCGGGCCCGATCGAATACGCGGATGACATCTATCGTTTCCTGAACGGCACGCCGAGTATTCCGGCGATATACGCGGCAATGTCAGGCTACGAGATCCTCAACCAGATCGGCGTCGGCAAGATCAGAGAGAAGTCCATCAGACAGACGACTCGGCTGATGGAGATTGCGGAAGAGGCCGGCTTTCGAGTGAACTGTTCGAAGAAGCCCGAGGAGCGCGGCGGCACTGTGGTCATCGACGTTCCACATGGAGACCGGGTGACCCCTGAGCTTCTGCGGCGCGACTTCCTTGTGGACTACCGGCCGGGAGCAGGCATACGAGTAGCGCCACACTTCTACTCGAAGGACGAAGAGCTCGAGCTGACCGTTCGAGAGATCAAGACGATTCTCGAGACGAAGGCGTACCAGGCGTCAGTTTGAAGAGGGTCAGTTGTCCGTTGTCAGTTGTCAGTGGCCCGTTGTTAGTGGTCAGAAGTGACATGTCACCGCAACCAAAATGCTTCTCACTCACACCCGGCGAACTGACAACTGACCACGGACTACCATTGTTGACCACTGACCACTGACAACTGACAACTGACAACTGACCAAAGGATGCAAAAACCACAAGTCCAAAAGGTCGAGCTCAAGCGCGATCTCAATAAGCTTGAAAGCTACGCAACCATAATTGGCATGCTCGTCGGCTCTGGAATCTTCGTCGTCACCGGCGAAGCGGGGGCGATTGCCGGGCCGTCGGTGCCGCTTGCCTATCTTGTGCTCGCTCCGGTCGTGTTGGCGACAGCCGTTGCCTATTCGGTCTACCTGTCGACGCCCCTCGGGATCAGGCCGGGCGACGCATACCTTCATATCTCGCGCACGATACGAAGCTACTACGTTGGCTTCATCGCGCTGTGGCTGAAGTGGCTGGCCTACATTGGCGCGCTGGTGATCCTATCGACTTCGCTCGGGCGCTATCTGAAGTTCTTCTATCCGAACATGGACCAGTCGCTTGCGAATCTTCTGCCTTTCGGGCAGGCGCTGAAGGCTAGCTACCCGGCCGGGCCAAGCCTGGGCGAAGCGGTGGTTGCGACTGGAGCGTTGCTCTTCTTCTTTGTCTTCAATTTGATTGGCGTTAAGTTCTACGGCTGGCTTCAGACGGGGATGTTCATCCTGCTGTGCGTAGCAATTGTGATTCTGGTTGTTCCCGGATTGTTCGCGGTCGACCTGAAGAACTTCTCGCCGCTGTTTCCCTACGGCTTCCGGGCGACGGGCACCGCGGGCAGCGAGATTGGATTTCTGGCCGCGCTGCCGTCGCTCTTTTTCTCATATGCGGGCTTTGAGAGCCTGGCTCAGACAGCCGGGGAAACGAAAGAGGCGCGCAAGTCTCTGCCTCGCATATTCATCAACGGAATCCTGATCTCGATGGTCATATTCTTTCTAATGTCTTTTGTGGCCTTCGGAGTCGTGCCGTATCAAGAGCTGGCGAAATCGACCTACGCGATGTCGGACGCAGCGGCGCGATTCCTACCCTCGTGGGGCGGCGCCGTAGTCACGGTTGGAGCGCTGATGGCTTTCACGACCAGCTTGAATGCCACTCTCTTCGTTCCCGCGCGCATACTTTTCGTGCTCGGGGAAGACCGAATGCTGCCGCAGTGGCTCGCGCGCGTCAGCGATCGGTTCAGGACGCCGTGGGTAAGTCTGTTGGTGAACACCAGTATCGCGCTGGTGTTGTTGTGGACCAGGAAGTTCGGATTCGTGCTCAACATCGCGCTGCTCGCCATGTTTCTGTATTATGGTTTGCACAGCGCATCGCTCATCGTGCTCCCGTTCGTCAGGCCGCAGCTCTACAAGACCGCGCGGGTGC
>JBGPFL010000849.1:0-2826 GCA_041483295.1 Blastocatellia bacterium
GATCTTCACGAACTACATTCACCGGGCCGCTGTCGCCGAGGCCATTCACGATCTCCTTCCACGTCTTGCCGCCATCGTGCGTGCGATAGATGTGCGGCCGTTGATCGTCGAGCCGTATTCGATTCACCGCAGCGTAAGCAGTGTTCGCGTCGAATCGCCCGGCGTCCATGATCGAGATCTTGCTCCACGCAATCACTCCCGGCGGAGTCACGTTGCTCCAGTTCTTGCCCGCGTCGAAAGTCACGTGAATCAAGCCGTCGTCGGTTCCCGCCCAGATCACGTTCACATTTTTGTGCGAAGGCGCCACTGTGTAGATCACTCCGCGCCGCGGCATTCCGGAGAGCTCCTGAGTTCGAAAGACGCCGATGCTGTCGGGCACCTCCGGGGTTTCGCGTGAGAGATCGGGGCTGATGACCTCCCAGCTCTGTCCGCCGTTCAAGGTCTTGAACAGCACGTTGCCGGCGAAGAACAGGACGTGGGGATCGACCGGCGAGAAGATCACAGGCGCGGTGCGAAGGAACCGGTACCTCCCGCCGCCCCGGGTACCTTCGGGGGAGATGTTCTGGACCTGTCCTGTGCTCCTATCGTAACGGGTGATCTTGCCGCCGTAGATTATGTCGGGGTTGAGCGGATCGGGTGCGACGTAACCGTACTCTTCGACGGCCACCGGATGCCACTCGCGAAACGTTATTTGCCCGTCGTCGCCTCGGCTTGCGATTCCGACGGAGCCGCTCTCTTGCTGTCCGCCGTAGACCCGATACGGAAACTGATTGTCGGTGATGACGTGATAGAACTGGGCGGTTGGCTGGTTGTACCACGAGCTCCAGGTCTGGCCGCCGTTCACTGTGACTATCGCGCCCTGGTCGCTCGCAAGCAGAATGATGTTGGAGTTGTCTGGACTGATCCAGACAGTGTGGTAGTCGTCGCCGCCGGGCGCGCCCCTGAAGCCTTTAAAAGTCTGGCCGCCGTCAGTCGAGCGCCAGGTCACGACGTTCGCAACGTAGACGATGTCCGGATTCCTGGGATCGACCTTAACCTCGGCGAAGTCGCTCCCTCGTCCCCATAGACGCCCATCGGCCTCAACACGCTGCCAGCTCTCACCTGCATCGCTGGAATGGTAGAGACCTCCAAGCTGCGGAGACGCATCGACGGTCGCGTACATTCGTTTCGGGTCGCCTGGCGCGACGCTGAAGCCGATGCGTCCCAATCCTTGTTCGAAAGTCGGGAGACCCTTTGTGAGCTGCCGCCAGGTAGTTCCGCCGTCGGTCGATTTGTAGAGGCCGCTTCCCGGGCCTTGCCACGCGCCGTTCTCCCAGGGTCCCTGACGCGCCGACCACAGATCGGCGTAGACTGTCTCGGCATTCGAAGGATCGAAAGCCAACGCGATTGCGCCGGTGTTCTCGTCCTTGTACAGGACCTTCTGAAAAGTCTGGCCGCCGTCGGTCGACCGGAAGACGCCTCGCTCTTCATTGGGACCGTAGGGATGGCCGAGTGCGGCTACGAAAAGACGATTCGAGTCTCGCGGGTCGATAATGATAGCGCCGATCTGTTGGGCATCCCGAAGCCCGAGGTGCTTCCAAGTCTTGCCGGCGTCGGTTGACTTATAAATGCCGTCGCCGGTCGAGAGGTCCGGGCGCTGCAAGCCTTCGCCGCTGCCGACGTAGATGACATTCGGATCAGAGGGTGCAACTGCTAAGGCGCCGATTGAGCCGGTCGGCTGATCGTCGAAGATCGGAGTCCAGGTGTGGCCGAAGTCATTAGTCTTCCAAACGCCGCCGTTGTTGACTCCGATGTAGAAGAGGTTGGGCTGGCCCGGCACTCCGGTGGCGCCGACGGTTCTACCTCCGCGATGCGGTCCGATCATTCGCCAACGAAGGTTTTGATAGAGGTTTGGATTGAACTGCTGTCCCGAGGCGACCAGCGCGAACGCGATAATCAACGACAAACTACATACGGCAAGAACGACACGGCGCTCTTTGATCACATGACACCTCCATGCTGTCAGTGACTACTGGCTCCTTCACCCACCCGTTTCCTCACGCAGCTCTTCAGGAGAGTAATTGTAGATAGGCACTCGATACCGACCCAGGACGTCCATGAAACCGCGCTTTGAGAATCCCGCGAGCTTTGCGCCCTGTCCAAGTGAGACCTTTCCCAACTCAAACAGCTTCACTGCGAGAAGCACCCTCGCTTCATCCTCAGACAGGTTCACAGGCAGGCTTACCTTCATATTGACTGTGTTCATCATGGTGAGTTGCGATTGTTAGCACCATTTGTCATGGGATGCTTCAATCGTCGGATCCTCCCTCGCTGTCGGCCACCAGTATAAGCCACCTGTCGCGATTGGCCAATCAGCTCTCGAGGTCAGCCGGCGCCAATAAGCCGTTGGTATCGACTCGCCCCTTGCTCAGATCGAAATGGAAGTACCATTGCGCCTGAAAGTCGATCTGTCCACCAACTTACGCGCGCAACATCCCGTTTTGCTCTAGAACCCGAGAGAAGAGATCAAGCGCGATGTTGCGGCCAGTCACCATCGCACACACACGCTTGCCTTTGAACTGCTCGTCTGCCAGCGCGGCAATGCTCGCTGCCGCCGCGCCCTCAACGATCAGGTGGTCCTCCCGTGCTACTCGTGCAAGCGCGTTTCTTATCGCTTCCTCGGTGACCAGAATGACACCGTCAACCAACCGCTGGATTATTGGAAAGGTTTCGATCTACTATTCCTCCTGCTGCGAGCGCTGCAGTCATAGCCGGAGAAGTCTTAGGCTCAATACCATAGACCTCAATCTCAGGGTTGAGTGACGGCGCCTTCGGTGAGGTTTTTCA
>JBGPFL010000850.1:0-2825 GCA_041483295.1 Blastocatellia bacterium
ATCGAGATCTCGAGGCTCAATCCCTCTTCGGCCTTCGATCGGCCGGCAGTGACCCAATGAAACACCGCGGGCACCAGCAGCCCGATTGCGCTTAGGGCCATCATCGTCGCGCTCATCGTCGCGGCCGTGCGATTGAATTTCTGCGTCTTGTACTTGAGCCCGCCGGCCACCGCGCTGACGCCGAGGACCAGCAGGATGTTGCCGAGGATCGAGCCGGTGAGAGATGCCTTGACCACTTCGGTCAATCCGGCTCGCAGACCTTGAAGCGCGATAATCATCTCAGCGGCATTACCGAATGTCGCATTCAGAAGACCGCCGATCCCCGCGCCTAATTTTTCTGCAAGACTCTCGGTCGCTTTCCCCATCCATCCAGCAAGGGGAATGATCGCAAGACCAGAACCCGCAAAAGTCCAAAAAGCGGGCGCGTGTGAGTAATGAAGAATCACTGCGATCGGAATAAAGACCAGGAGCACGTCCAGGCCGTGCTCGAGAACGAAATTCTTCATCGGAACCCCCCCCGGGGATTGCGGATTGTGGAATGCGGATTGGGGATTGAAGAGTGAGGATTTCAAATGTAATTGAATGAATCTTGGTGCCTTAATTCCGCAATCCGCAATCCGCAATCCGCAATTCCCCTTTTCTACTTATCCTTAATGGCCCTTGAAGCCCGCGCCGTCTCAATGGCCGCAGCCATCTCATTCATAAGTTGACGCTCGCTCAGCCCCATCCAGCAGTGGCCTTTCCCGGGACCATAGGCGATCTTGCCCCCGTAAGGTGGATGCGCCTTCGACAGAAATTCATCAAGCAGGTGAACGGCGTTGTTGAGGAAATAGTTGTCCGCCTCGCCCACCCAGATGTTGATCTTGCCTTTGAGCTTCGGTCCGAGAGTCTTCCAGTTCTGCTCCAGCACCATCCGCAGATCGTACTTCTTCCAGTGCTCGACCACCGTGCGGTTTATCTCGCCCGTCCTGGGATCCCAGAGCGGCGCCGGGCGCCCATCCTCGCCGCGAGGCCCATACGTCGCATTCCATGCTCCCCACTGCTCCCCCGACATCGACCAACTGTCTCCAAGCCCCATCACGTTCTCCATCTGGCACTCGTGGCGAATCGTGAACCGGACATCGCCATTCAGATCGCGGGCGCTCGGCCGCTCGAACCCATGCACATTTACGTAGGCGTTCTTATCGCTGTAGATGTTCACAAGCTGGAAGGCGCGAAAGTCGACGCCATCCGGACAGTATGACCACGTGCCGTTGAAGAAGTCGGGATAGAAGACTTGCAATGCCAACGACACCCAGCCGCCAGTCGACCCCCCGTCGAGCACTCGGGCGTAAGGTTCGCCGATGCCTCGGAACTTCTGCTCGACGTAGGGGATCAACTCCTGAGTTATTGCATCGCCGTACGGCCCGCTGTTGTCAGAGTTGACCTGATATGAATCGCCGAACGGCCCGTCGCCGTCCAGGTAAAGCAGGATCATTCGTGGTGCGTCCTCCACAAGCCAGGCCGACTTGAATTCGCCGCCGGCCATCATCCTTAGCGTCCCGGTGAATCGTGAGCCATAGCCTCCGATATGAACCCTCAGCGGGTACTTGCGCGCAGTCTCGGCCGCCCAGTCTCGCGGCAAAATGACCCCCGCGCGCAGGTAGATCGGCCTTCCATGAAACCCACTGAGCAGGTTCGACTGAATCTTCACGAACTTGACGTATTCGGTATCAGGGGGCAGTTGCTCCGGCGGCACCTTCCTGGTGAGCTGAAGCTTCACTGTGCCGCTCAGTGCCGGGTCGAGGTGGATTTGTTGAACCGCGCTGTAGAGATTGCCTGGAGCGTTGACCGACTTCAAATCGACGTTTGAGTCAAAGAGGGCTTGAACAAAATAGTCGCCGGGCGGCAATCGCGACAGGCTCTCGATCGGGAACGCGTCCGCTGTTTGATCTATGACTCCTGTAACGCCGGCTGCGAGTTTGATGTCGCGCGCAAACACGGGAGGCGCGTTGAAGCCGGTCTGGCCAATAGTGTTCCGGGGCTCAGGCCGGGCTGTACGCCCGAGAATCACAAAAAGGCGACCATCCTGGGGAGACGAGATCAGGTCGGATGCGAGGGTGACCTCGAACCGCAGGTTTGCGGACTCCTGCGTGTGAGCCGGGGCGTATGCAAAGATCAAGAGGGTAGCAACGAGCAGAGCTTTCTTCAATGGCATTCTCCGATTTGGTGTTGCGGCATCTGTACTAAGTCGTCAGGCCGGCACTTCACCGGTCGGGGCCGATGGCAGATCCGAAATGCGCGACATCGCCTGATAGGCTGCGGTCTTGTACAGATCGCCCAGGGTTGGGTAGTTGAAGCAAGCCCTGTTGAACAACTCGACTCCACTTCCGGTCAGCATCCCCATCAGTCCAATGTGCACGATCTCGGTAGCCTGCTCGCCGATTACATGAACACCCAGCAGCTTCATGTCCTCGCGTGCGAAGAGCAGCTTCAAAAAGCCCGTCTCATCGCCGATGATCTCGCCCCGCGCGTTCTGCTTGTATGAAGCTTTGCCCACGACGAACTTGATCCCTTTAGTCTTGAGCGACTCTTCGGTTTCGCCGACCATGCTGACTTCGGGAATTGTGTAGATTCCGTTAGGCAACAGTCGCTCGATCTCGCTCTTGTAGCTCTTGTCGAACGCGTGACACATTGCCACCCGAGCTTGTTCCATGCCGGTGGACGCGAGCGCTGGAAAACCTATCACGTCGCCGGCCGCGTAGATGTGCGGGACCTCGGTCTGACAGTGTTCGTTCACTTTCAGTAAACCTCGATCGCCGGGAGTGATGCCGGCCGCGGCAAGG
>JBGPFL010000851.1:0-2824 GCA_041483295.1 Blastocatellia bacterium
CCATCATCAAAGGATTTGACTATGAAGTTCGGTTGTCCAGCGGACGAGAGTTGAGTCGGGACCCCGCTCGGGATCTGTTCCGCTGAATTCAGCCTGGAGGAGAGGGATATGTTTACGCGGCGAACATTTCTGAGGTCAGTTGGCGGCGCGGCGGCAACAGCTATGGCCGCGGCTGCGTTTTGCGAGGGCGGGATGAAGCAGATCCTCGCCGCGTCGCTATCGGCGGGCGATGCTTCTCCTGAAGACGTCGCTGCGAATGAGGCATTCTGGCGCGAGATCCAACAGGCGTTCACCGTCGATCGCTCAATCATCAACCTCAACAACGGCGGCGTCAGCCCCTCGCCGCGTGTTGTTCAAGAAGCCATGCGCCGATATCTCGAGTACTCGAACGAAGCTCCGACTTACACGATGTGGCGGATTCTCGAGCCTCAGGTCGAGGGCGTCCGCCGCGGACTTGCGGCCGCTTTCGGCTGCGACCCCGAGGAGATGGCAATAACGCGCAACGCCAGCGAATCACTCGAGATCTGCATCTTTGGCCTCAACCTGAAGCCCGGCGACGAAGTTCTGACCACTACTCAGGACTATCCCCGCATGCTCGCCTCCTGGCGCCAGCGCGAGCGACGCGACGGCATCAAGCTCAGGATGATCCCGTTTTCGGTGCCACCACCTTCGATGGACGATCTGTACGAGCGCTTCGAACGGGCTATCACGCCGCGCACCAGGGTAATCCTCGTTTGCCACATCACCAATCTCACCGGGCAGATATTCCCGATCAAGCGCATATGCCGCCTCGGCCGCGAGCGCGGCATCGAAGTCATAGTCGATGGCGCGCATGCCTTCGCCCACTTTCCATTCAAGCTGGCTGATCTGGACTGCGACTACTACGGCACCAGCCTTCATAAGTGGCTGCTCGCGCCTCACGGAACGGGTTTCCTCTACGTGAGAAAGTCAAAGATCAAGGGACTGTGGCCGCTGATGGCAGCCGACATCAAGCAGGACGAGGACATTCGCAAGTTTGAAGAGATCGGCACCCATCCTGCTGCGAATCACAACGCGATAGCCGAAGCTCTGACGTTTCACAATGGGATCGGCATCGAGCGTAAGGCCGCCAGGCTGCGCTATCTGAAGAACCGCTGGGCGCGCCGGCTGGAGCAGATTCGGGGCGTTCGCATACTGACGCCGTATGACCCCGCGCAATCTTGCGGCCTGGCGAACTTCAGTGTGGAGGGGATCGACCCGGGCAAGCTTGGAGCACACTTGTGGGACCGGTATCGAATCGTCGTGACGCCCATCTCCCACGAAGAGTGCACCGGGATTCGCGTCACGCCGAATGTCTACACCACCCTTGATGAGATAGACGTCTTCTGCGAAGCGGTTGAGAAGGCGGTTCGAAACGGACTGCCGGCGTGATCGGGCGAGTCAGGAATCGCCGTGACGCCAAGAGTAAAGATCTGCTGTATCAGCAGCGTTGAATAGACCGCGACGCTGCCGGTTGTGGCTTAGAGGTGCGGCGCTTTGGCTGGCACGCGGATGTTGGGGGCAGGTCCCTGATGTTCATCCGTCTCGATTCGCCCGTCTCTTATGTTAATCGTTCGATGAGCGAGCGCGGCGTTCTCCGGGTTGTGAGTGACCATGAAGATCGTCTGCCCTTGAGCGTTGAGGCTCAAGAAGACCTCCATGATCTCCTGGCCCGTGTGGGTGTCGAGAGTCCCGGTCGGTTCGTCTGCAAGGATCAGCGGGGGCTCGTTCACTATCGCTCGGGATATCGCCAATCTGCCTTGTTCTCCGCCCGAGAGTTGATTCGGCAGTCGAGATGCCTTATCCGCCAGGCCAACTCTCTCTAACACATCCATGGCGCGTTCCCGTTTCTCTTTCCCGCTCAGGTTCGTAGTCACAAGCGGCAGCATCGCGTTCTCAAGCGCGTCCAGGTACGGCATCAGATGGTGCTGCTGAAAGACGAAGCCGAGGTATTCGCGGCGAAAGTCTGCCCGGCGCTCATCCTTCAGTCCATAGACATCAATGCCGTCTACGAACACCTTGCCCTCTGAAGGGTGGTTCATTGCCCCCACGATGGTGAGCAGCGTCGTCTTGCCTGAGCCCGATGGTCCCATCAGACAGACGAATTCGCCCTCTTTGATTTCGGCGTTTACATCTGCGAGCACGCGCACCTCGGAGGCGCGGCCGTCAGGCTGGTAGACTTTGCTGACTCTCTCTATGATTACAAAAGACATGAAATATTGGCGGCGCAATAGGTTCTGGCACGCTCCGGAAAAACTGCTTTCCGCCACTAAGACACCAAGGCACGAAGGAACACAAAGGCGCCCATTAACTTAGTGCGGCTTTGTGTCCTCGTGTCTTTGTGGCGAACCAGGTCTCAGATCCTGGTGGCCTTTTGCGGCTGTTGTTTCTCTCAAACATAACGGACCGCTTCGGAGGGGTCGAGCCGCGAGGCGCGAACAATCGGATAGAGGCTGCTGAGTATGCCTATTAATAAACCAGAGCCCACCGCAGCGACCGCGAGGGCCGGTTGAATCTCGAGTCCCACTCCGGGATCGGCGAAGTACGGGAGCGCCGCCCAGCTCGCCAGCATTCCAACTCCCCAACCAACCAGCCCTCCGATTACGCTTATTGCCGCCACTTCGATCATCAGACCCTTAATGATATGGGTTTTTCGAAATCCGATTGCGCGCAGCACGCCGATCTCTTTCGTGCGTTCGATCACCGCCCCCATCATTGTTGTGAAGATCATCAGCGCGCCAATTGCCAGCACGATCCCGGCCACTGCCGCTGAAAACCTGGTGAGGCGCGCGACGGTCTCGGCGCG
>JBGPFL010000852.1:0-2820 GCA_041483295.1 Blastocatellia bacterium
CTCAGCCTGCTCCAGCAGTGGCTCAGACGCGAAGGCTACATGGTCTTCTTCAGCGAGTGGAACTCCTCGCCGCTGGTCAAGGAAACAACCCGAACCGGCAAGAAGAAGCAGATGCTGACTCCAACAACCTTCTCCCTCATTCACGCAACCGAACTTGCCGACCGAATCGAGCGTCACATCATCCCGCCGCTCAAGGCCGGCGCCATTGTGCTGGCGGATCGCTACGTATATACCGCGTTTGCCCGCGATTGCGCCCGGGGGGTGAGCCCGCACTGGGTTCGCGACCTGTACCACTTCACAGTGAAGCCGACTGTGGCCTTCTACTTTCGCGTTCCTCTCGAAGTATCCCTGAAGCGGATCCTTGGCGCCCGAGCCGGGCTCAAGTACTACGAGGCGGGGCTCGACCTCGACCTGTCGAATGACATAGAAGAGAGCTTCAAGATCTTTCAAGGCATTATTGGTGACCGTTACGAAGAGATGGTCAGCGAGTTCGGACTGACGGTAATAGACGCCACTCGATCTATCGAAGAGCAACAGAATGAAGTGCGAGCCATCGTAGAACGTGAGCTGCGGGGTTTGCCTCGCAATCCCGCGCCCCGTCCCGAATGGAACGAGGATTGAACAGGAATTGGAAAAGAGATCGGACCAACACAGGTTTGAGTATTACGGCGAGGGCTTGCCGGGCGTAGACCCCGAGGAGTTGCACGGCAGGCTCATTGTCGTCGAAGGAGCCGACAGCGTGGGCCGCTCAACTCAAGTGTCGATGCTTAAGCCCTGGCTGGAATCGAACGGCCATGCGGTGCTCGACACAGGGATGACCCGCTCGGCGCTCGCGGGGAAGGGGATCAAACAGGCGAAGGAAGGACTCACACTGGGACCGATTTCTCTGGCGCTCTTCTATGCGACCGACTTCGCCGACAGGCTCGAGAATGAGATGATTCCCGCGCTGCGCGCCGGCTTCATAGTGCTGACCGACCGCTATATTTACTCGCTCATTGCGCGAGCCATCGTTCGGGGGCTGGATGCGCAGTGGATCAAGTCGGTCTACGGACTGGCGCTCAAGCCCGATGCGATCTTCTATCTCCGCGCGAGCGTGCCGGAGCTGGTCCCGCGTGTGCTGGGCCGGCGAAGCGGATTTGACTACTGGGAGTCGGGGATGGATATGCACCTTGGCGCCGATCTGTTCGACAGCTTCGTCGAGTACCAGACCAGGATGCTGAGCGTCTTCGATTCGATGAGCGACGAATACGGATTCGAGATCATTGATGCCACGCAGCCGATAGAGATGATCTATCGTAGCCTGCAGCGTCGAATCGGTAGAATGCTGCGAGAGGATTTGTTGGCCTGAGAGCATGCTGAAAGTCTCCAGCCAGGAGCGCTCAGCCCTGAAGGGAAGGACGGTTTCCATGTCTGCTGCGACCACTGACTATCTTGCGACTATTGAGCATATGCCCGCCGGAGCTGTGCTGAGGGTTGATGAGGTACCCTGGGAAGAGTACGAGCAACTACTGGCAGACCTGGGTGAGGGCGGCGCAGTGCGAATCTTCTACGATCGGGGGAGGATGGAGATCATGGCTCCAGCATCGGTTCATGAAAGGCCTAAGAGCGTAATTCATCGGCTCGTTACCGCTCTCAGTGATGAACTGGATATTGATATTGAGTCCCTCGGCTCAACGACACTGAGGGCAGAGATGAAGGCCAAAGGAGCGGAGCCCGACGACTGCTTCTATATTCAGAATGCCGCCCTGGTCATCGGCAAGACCGACCTCGAGCACGATCCCCCGCCGGATCTCGTGATAGAGATTGATCGGACGAGCGCGTCGCTAAACAAGTTCCCGATTTATGCGGGCCTGGGCATCCCGGAAATCTGGCGGGTTGCCAAAGGACAAATACGAATCTACCTGCTGACCGGCGAGAGTTACGAAGAGCGCCCGACCAGCCGCGCGTTCAGCTTTCTGTCGGCGCAGGTGGCCTCTGAATTCCTGGCCCGAGGGATCGCGGAGGGAGAGAGAAAAGCGGCAATAGCTTTCCGCGCCTGGGTGCGAGACAACAAATCGGGAGGTTAACGCTTTACTCCTCGGCGAGAATCCCGCTCAACTCCTCGACGCTGATCCGATACGACTCGTTGCAGAAGTGGCAGATCAACTCAGCCCCGCGATCTTTTGCCAGCATGTCCTCGACCTCCTCGCGGCCGAGTGCGGAGATGATCAACAGCGCTCGCTCGCGTGAGCACCGGCAGTAAAAGCGCGGCTCCTTCTCCTCGAGCACCAGCAGGTCCAAATCGCCAAGCACGGTCTGAAGCATCTCTGTGGGCCCCAGTCCCGCGCGAATCATCTCGGTCGAATGCGGCGCTTGAGGAAGCATGACTTCAAGATTGGCGATCAACTGATCGTCAGCGCTTGGCATCACCTGTACGATGAACCCACCGGCTGCGGCTACGCGCAATCGATCCAGTTCGAACTCAGGCGCGGCAAGATTTGGGGTACTCTCAATCGTGGGTTCCTTGCCATTTGCGTCTACGGTCATCAGCACGCCGAGGCTGACAGCCGAATTCACTTGTTCGGACTTCGCCAGGTAGTAGGCGAAGTCTTCTCCGATCTCGCCGGAGATGATCGGGACCATGCCGCGGTAAGGTTCCTTCATCAAACCGATTTCGAAACCAGCGTCGCGGGTGACGTAGAGGGTGCCGCTTCCAACGACTGCACGCACGTCCAGCTTGCCCCGATCGTTTTCGGCCGGGACATCGGCTTCAGGATTCGACACATAGCCGCGCACATTCGCGTGAGCGTCCGCTTGAGCGATTATGCTGCCGATCGGGCC
>JBGPFL010000853.1:0-2817 GCA_041483295.1 Blastocatellia bacterium
AACGCGAAGCCGCCGCCCGAGGTTGCGCACATAGCCCTCACGCCCGCGTTACCTGCGCCGATGGCCAGATTGACGACAGCGAGCTCATCTTCGCATTGCTTGACAACGATCCCGCAGCGGTCCGCGTGCGCTGCCATCCAGTGAAGAATCGCCGACGCAGGGGTCATCGGATAAGCCGAATAGAACTTGCAGCCAGCGGCCGCGGCTCCAATCGCCATCGCTTCATTGCCGGTCAGGAAAGGCCGGCGGGTTCGCGTGAAGTTCCACTCATGACCGAGCGGCACGAAGTGCTCTTTCGAATAGTCATATCCCGCGCGCGCGATCGACACGTTCTGATCGACGACAGCCTGCCCTTTGTGCTTGAAGGTGTCTGCAAGCACCTCGGCGGCGGTATCGAAATCGAGGCCGGATAGGAAGACCAGAGAGCCGATCGCTACGGTGTTTTGCATGACGGGCTGCACTTTGCCGAACTGCTTTGTGAGCGTGGTGATCGGAAGAGGAACGGTGAGAACATTCTCCCTTGGGAGCACCGGGTCGACCTTCAGCTTATCGGAATTGTAGATGATGGCGCCGCCTGAATTCACTTCGGGCGCATGTCGCTCGATCGAATCCTGGTTGAGGGCGATCAGCACATTCAGTTGATCGCCGTGAGAGTAGACCTTTTCTTCGGAGAGGCGCACACGCAGCCAGATGTGGCCGCCGCGAATCACCGACTGATAGCTGTTGTAGGCGTAGACGTAGAGTCCGAGCCTGCTCACAGTCTTGGCCAGAGTATCGCCGGTCTTGTCTAATCCATCTCCGGCTGCGCCACCGATCCCGACTGTCAGTTCTCGCATAGCAGAACCTCCTGAGGCACACCTTCGGTGTACCGTATTGATGTGATCATCGGACAGGCAACTTGACCTGCTTTTGCCGGGCTGAAGGGCCCAGCTTCAATGAGCTACGCTAGTGCCCTGGATTATGACGTTATGAGTGCGCTTCTAAGATGGTGCCACGGTATGCCGCACGAATCAGTTTGTCAATCGAGGGCATTCTTAGCGAAAGTTCGCTAATAGCAAAGACAGCGCCAGCAGAAGAGTCGCAATGTGCGGGCTGTCAGGAGACACAAAGCGCGCAACATCGCAGCAGGCATCCGGACCGCCGTATCCGGGCGACAATCGCAATAAGAATGTGGCAGGCCTGGGTACGCACGCTTCCAGCGTGCGCCTCCGCAGGCCATACCCCAGGCCGTCTCCAAAGTGTGGCTGGCCGAGGGCCGTCGGCCTATGTTAGCCTTGCCGGTCCGTCAACTCGTCGCTACCCCAAACCCGGAGATCAACCCAATGAAGATCGATGTTCACACGCACTACTATCCCGAGAGCTTCTTTCAGATGCTTCGAGACATCCCTTCCGAGTTCTCATTCGACAAGGATCCGACCGGGCGTACGATAATCACCTACGGCGGAGCCCGCTTCTTTGGAATCACGCCGCCAATGAGCGACCCCGCCAAACGGCTTGAAGACATGGACCGGGTCGGCATCGACGTCGAAGTGCTGTCGCTTTCCACGCCGAATATCTTTTTCGCGGACGCCACGCGCCAGCCCGAAGTCGCGCGAACCATAAACGATGGGTATGCCGAGTTGATGGCGCTACACCCTCACCGCTTCAAGGGCTTCGCATCGATTCCGATGGACTCTCCCGACCACGCGCTGGAAGAGCTTCACCGCGCAATCGATCAATTGAAGATGAATGGAGTGATACTGTTGAGCAACATAAAAGGACGGGCCCTTACCGCGCCACTGTACAGGCCATTTTTCGAAGAGGCCAATCGGATGAAGCTCTGCATCTTCCTGCACCCGATGATTCCGGTTGCCGCCGAGCCGTTCAGGGAATACGTACTCGGGCCGCTTGTTGGGTTTCCATTCGACACGACTCTGGCGGTCGCGCGAATGTGTTTCGACGGCATGCTGGGTGAGTTCCACGATATTCGATGGATCATAGGGCATCTCGGCGGCGCGATACCTTACCTCATGGAGCGACTGGACAACGGCTACCGCGACTTCGCCGAGTGCCGGGTGAAGATCGACCAGTTGCCGAGCACCTATCTGAAGCGCCTCTACTACGACACGGTGACCTTCAGTTCACACAACCTCAGGATGGCACGGGATCTTGTTGGAGTTGATCATCTGTTGATGGGGAGCGACTATCCGCATCTGCTCGGCTCAATCGAGCGGTCGGTCTCTTCGATTGAGGATCTGGCGATTCCCGAGCAGGAGAAGCAGAGAATCTTCAGCGGCACTGCGTCGTCGATACTGAACAACCTTTGAGCAATACCCCACCAGGCAAGGTGGGGATGACTGACGCCAGCTTACGGTGCAAGGCAGCGGGCGGGTAAAGCCTGGCCAATCTGAGCGGCTAGTTGGGCGCCTGCCGTTCGGCTGCACCCCTCCCTCTAAGGAGAATAGAGGTTGCTTGTTCCAGATCGCCCGGCTCGAGAGTCCTCACCCTGTCGGGTGGGGTATTACCGAACATGCTTGCGACCTTCTCATGTACGCCGCCTTGAAAGACTCCGCCCACTGCCAGTTGGATTGTTGCCGGATCTTCACACCGTCTTGGAAGTGGGTGGATCGAACCTGGTCCTGCCTACGGCGTCAAATCCAGTGCCTCTTTGATCCGTGTGAATGGGATCTGGGCCGCTTCGTTCACTTCACGCACCAGTTCAGGGCTTGCTGCTTCAAATAGACACATACACTTCGATTCGCCGGGCACAAAGATGCTTCGAATATAACGAACATCCTTACCATTCGCCGTGAATTCCTTTCCCTTCTCGATTGCCGC
>JBGPFL010000854.1:0-2812 GCA_041483295.1 Blastocatellia bacterium
CGAACATCTTCATTTGCTCGAATCAGTCTCGCGTCTCGCTTCTACTGCCCTCCAGCACGCTTTTCTACATGAGCGCACCAAGGCGAGCGCTCAGATAGACCCATTGACCGGGCTGCCCAACGGGCGAGCCCTTTACGCCCGCCTCGAGGAAGAACTTGTGCGGGCGGCACCGCAGAGCAAGCCGCTAACGGTGATCTGCCTGAACCTCGTGGGTCTGCGCGGCATAAATGACGCTTACGGCTATCGTGTCGGCGACCGAATGCTGTCAGAAGTAGCAGCCCGGCTGGAAAGGGCGCTCCACGATACTCTTATGCTGAGCCGAATAGCCGGCGATGAATTTATCTGCCTGGTTGCGGAGGAGAATGCCGGAGACGCGATTGCTTTGTACGAGAGAGCCAGGTTAGAGGTCGAGAGTCTGAGTCTGGAAGTCAGGCCGGGCCGCCACGCTCGAGTTCGTTTGAGTTTCGGCCTTGCCCGATATCCAAACGAAGGACAGACAATTGACGAACTACTCCACGCGGCGGCAGCGGCTGCTCGCCAGCACCGCGCCAGCTACGGTTTCATACAGCAGTCACCCGATCCGCAGCCCGTCCATTCAAGCTCTGAGAGCGCTAAGACTGGAACCGTCACGCTGGTACAGTAGTAACTCGCTTGCTCAACTCTTGAACTTTTCATGGTCTTATTCGTTCAGAGGTTCCTGGGAGACTTCTTGTGCATAGCGTCGGAAGGACACAATTGTTCTTCAAGTCCTAACCCAAATGCCTTATAGAGCTAAGAGCAACCGGAATTACTTGCCTTCCATGAATCGGCGTGCTAACTTCACTCCGGACTTCGCACAGAGCCCTCCGCCTTGAACCTCAAGATTCGTCTGATGGAGTAGAGGCTCCAGTATCGCCTCCGGTCTTTCGTAGAACTCACTCAGGCGTCGGCTCTGACACCGGGCATTTGCCCTACGGATCAGACTTGCAAGGCTCTCACCCTACAAACGACAACAAGGTATTTTGATCCTTGAGACCACTAACATTCTGGTTTGATCTTCAGGAGGAACTCTATGCAGGCTTCACGAAGACACACATCACCCAGGAACCGAAAGAGCTCGAACATCTACAAGCGGCCCGCGCTGCTGGTGTCTCTTGCCCTCTTCGGTTTCATACTCGTTCAGTCTCCGATCTCCGCATTTTTCGATGCGACGCTCAAGGCAGGTCGGCTGGCCGGCCCTGAGAGCGCGGCGGCCGTTCGGCAGCAGAACCAACAGATCTCCCCGAGCGCCCTGCTGCAGATGCAGTCATTGGCCGACGAGAAGAGAGCCCGCACTCCCGAACAGCGCAAAATGGGCTCACAGTTGTTATTCGCTCTGGCGAAGCAGCGTGGGCAGACGATCTCAGGAACAGAGAACCTGCGCAATAGTCTGAATCTAAGCAGTGACGGCAGGGTACTAGTAGACATCAGGCTCAACAGCAACAAACCCATTGCCACAGTAAAGAATCTCGAGAAGCAGGGCCTGCTCGAAAGAGGAGGCGAGATCTTGAGTGCGGTTGGAAATACCATTCGCGCGCGAGTCGCTCTCATTAAGGTCGAGGACATCGCGAGGCTGCCCGAGGTCAGGTCAGTGAGGCCGGCTGCGAAGGCAATCACATCACGAGGTGCGGCTACACTTGTCACCGGCCCTGACCGGGTGAGGCCGCCGTTGAGCAACTCGTTGCGCCCGGGGTTCGAATCCCGCGCAGCTCGGCTGCGATCGCAGATCGGCAGCGCATTGCTCGCGACTCGCGCCAGTCGAGCGAGCCTCGCGCCCGCCGTTAATGTTTCAGAAGGCGACATAACGCATCGAGCCGCCGAAGCTCGCAGCTTCTATGGCGTTGACGGAACGGGCATTAAGATCGGCGTCCTTTCAGACGGGGTCGATTCCCTTTCGACCCTGCAATCTTCAGGTGACCTTCCGGCGGTCACCGTTCTTCCTGGACAAGCAGGATCGGGAGACGAAGGCTCGGCGATGCTCGAGATCGTTCACGATCTCGCTCCGGGCGCTCAACTCTTCTATGCCACCGCATTCACCAGCATCACGTCCTTTGCCCAGAACATCCGCGACCTGCGCACCGCGGGTTGCAACATCATCGTAGACGACGTTTTCTACTTCGCAGAGTCGCCGTTTCAAGACGGCCAGACCGTCAGCGTCGTCTCACCAATCAACGGGGGTGTTATCACACAGGCAGTGAATGATGTGACGGCGGCCGGCGCTCTGTACTTTTCCGCCGCGGGTAATGAGGGAAATTTGAACGACGGAACATCGGGAACCTGGGAAGGCGACTTCAACCCGAACGGAACTCCGCCGGTCCTCGCAGGCGGCGGCCCCGCCCACAACTTCGGAGATGGGGGCCAGTCAGACCAGGCAACAGCCGCCGGCGCCGTAGTCACCCTAAACTGGTCAGATCCGCTCGGCGCTTCGGGCAACGACTACGACCTCTATATCCTGGACAGCGGTCTCACCACGATCTTCGATGCTTCCACCGACGTCCAGGACGGAGACGACGACCCATTTGAAATCACGGGTCCGGCTTTCAGCAACGAGCGCATCGTTGTATTGCAGTTCTCGGGCGTCAATCGCTTTATTCGTGTTGAGACAGTGCGCGGTGAGTTGAGCCAGTCCACGACGGGCGGCACGTTTGGCCATAGCACCGCGGCCAACGCTTTCGGTGTCGCGGCGGTCGACGTTTCAACTGCGCTGCCCGGGCCATTCACTGGTGGCGTCGCCAATCCCGTCGAGGTCTTCAGCTGTGACGGCCCCCGGCACCTCTTCTACAACGCCGACAGC
>JBGPFL010000855.1:0-2800 GCA_041483295.1 Blastocatellia bacterium
AAGGAACGGCATTAGTGAGACGAGATCCACGCCTGTGCTCAAGCCGTCGATCACGACCGCGCGATGGTCGCGGAGGAACGCGAGCTGTTTTTCAATGAGCTTGTTGCCGCCGTCGAATTGCTTGCCCTTGCGGAACAAATCGCGTAGAACGCCGATCCGGGCGCCGAAGAGCCGATCGTTCAGATATTCGGTGTAGGCCTTCGGTTCCACTTTGCCTAAACTCTCGGCCGTCGCAAGATCGTCCGGATCGAATCCTCGCAGGTGCGTCAGCAGAACGGCCGCATCCTCCACCGACTTGGCGTGAACCCCAACGCGGTCCTGCGTAAATGAGATCGGGATGACCCCAGCACGGCTGACAAGACCTCGTGTCGGAGCGATGCCCACGAGGGCATTGTTGCTAGCCGGACTTCGAATCGAGAACCCGGTCTCCGTCGCAACGCCGAGTGTCGCGAATCCTACGTTCACCGCCACAGCCGTGCCGCCGCTCGACCCGCCTGGATTCCGTTTGAGGTCATACGGGTTGAGAATTTGACCACCCAGAGAACTCAGGCCCCTCGAACCGAGTGCCAACTCGTCCATGTTTGTCTTGAGGAGGATAATGGCGCCAGCCTGGCGGAGTCGCTGGATGACCGTGGCGTCATGGGCCGGGAATGTGCCCGCAAACACAAGGCTTCCGCCCGCTGACGGGATGTCACTAACATCGATATTGTCCTTAATCGCAATGGGAATACCATGCAGGGGACTACGAAGGCCCTTGACCCGACGCTCTTCGTCAAGGGCGCGTGCGATCTCGATCGCTCGTCGATTGATCTCGATGACCGCGTTGAGGCTCGGCCCCTGCTTATCGTAGGCCTCGATGCGATTCAAATAGAGCCGAACGAGCTGTTCATATGTAAGCGCGCCGGACGCGACCGCGGCCTGAATATCAGCAACGCCGGCGGTCAGTAGATCAAACGTCCGGCTCTGGGCGTGCGTTCGGCTCTGGGGGTGAGGAAGCCCGATCGAAGGGAGCGAGGCGACTACCAAGCCAGCTACGATCAATACTCGCCGCCGGCCGCTTGGACACCGCATATGGTACCTCTTCTTTCTCTAAACGCCTCGCGAAGTAGGCGTCGTAAGCCGCGCAAAGAGTTTGCGTCTTTTACGACGCATAAGCCGGAAGCATCTCCATTAAATGCCTAGGCCCTCAGCGATTCAGAAGATGCGCCCCTGCCTTACCCTATACTAAGGCTGATTCTCTGCGCCCCCCTTTGCGTTCTTTGCGCCTCGTCGGCGAATTGACTTCGAAAGAATTCCCGCTCCACTACGACCCTGGATCGAGCGCGAAATCCCGACTCAACCGAACCAGAATCAAAGCTCCACTTGGTTGCCTGTAGAAGCTCGCCACGCATCGTAGGCTGCGATGAAATTTGGGTCGCGCCTCTTCAATCCTTCGTAGTCGATTCTCTTGCTCCTTGTCATCAACTTATAGGCGAGCGCCAACGGATCGAGATCCATGTCGAGCTGCGCCGTTTCGAACCAGGTCAGACTTGACTGCGCGGCTTGTTGATACTCTTCGATAGTCGGCTTGCGTACTCTCTCGAATTCTGAAAGAGCAGTAGATACATCGGAGCCGTTTTCAAAGCACCCGGCCAGCGCTATCGAGTCTTCGAGTGCCAGCTTTGTCCCCGATCCTATCGAGAAGTGTGCGGTGTGCAAAGCGTCACCCAGCAACACTACGTTGTTGTGACTCCAATGCAGGTTCTTAACGAGAAGGAAATTGAGCCACTTGACGAAGTTGTTAGACAGCAGTGAATGCCCGCCGAGGTCGTCTTTGAAGACCTCGGCCAGATACCGGCAAGTCTCCTCGCCGGATCTCTGATCAAGGCCCGCTCGCTGCCACACAGCTTCGCTGCATTCGACTATGAATGTGCTGGTGGTCTTACTGAACTTGTACGAGTGCGCAATAAAAAGGCCGTCCTCGTTTTGGCGGAACGTCAACGTCAGCCCTTCAAAGAGCTGATTGGTTCCGAGCCAGATGTACCTGTTCTTTCGCCAATCCAGATTGGGTTGAAAGAACTGGCTATGAGTGCGGCGCACGAAACTATTCGCGCCGTCGGCTCCAACCAGAAGGTCAAACTCCGGGAGTTCGCTCAAATCCGTGACGTTGGTGTTGAACTTCATATCAACGCCAAGATCCTCGCACCGCTTCTGAAGAACCTTGAGAAAGGTGAGTCGTGCAATGCCCGAAAACCTGTTGCCCCGGATGGTGACCTTCCGGCCCTTGTGAACTACATCGACATTGTCCCAGACCTCTGCCGCCTCCATGATCTCGGCGTGCGATTCCGGATCGCTGTCTTTCAGATACGAAAAGGTCTGATCAGAAAAGACGATGCCCCACCCAAATGTATCGTTGGGGCCGTCTCTTTCAAGGATTGTTATTTGGTGCGCGGGGTTGAGCCGCTTCATCAGGATGGCGAAGTAGAGCCCGGCGGGTCCGCAGCCTACGATGACAATTCTCAAGCCGCTTTGCATGGCTGTGGCCCCCGTGTAGCAAGCTGCGGAAGAACCGGACTATGCCACTAAGACACAAAGACACAAAGTGGCACCAAGTCAATTGTCACGTCACTCTACCCGCTTCGTGTCTTTGTGTCTTAGTGGCAAGAAGGCAGTCTCCGACGTCTGCTGACAGCCTCTCTTCGGCCCATCTCCGACGGCCGCGGTCTTCGCATCGTCGGCCTCACTCCACGGTTACAGACTTCGCGAGGTTGCGCGGCTGGTCCACGTCGCACCCTCGACGCACGCCTATGTGGTAGGCCAG
>JBGPFL010000856.1:0-2784 GCA_041483295.1 Blastocatellia bacterium
CGTGCGCTGCTGCCCGAGGTCGAAGCGAAAAGCGCCAAGGAATGCGGTCCAGGTCGAAATATCGCCGAGGTGGGTAACGGTCTGTGAGCGATCAGGATCGTAGAGCCCGAGGACCGATGCCTGCGAGAAGAGATCGGTTGCACCCAGGCTCACGGGATGCTCCGGGTTGCCCTCGACCTTGGTGGGCCGTCCCATGTGTGACTCAACCAGAAGCGGACTGGCTACGCCTGACAGCGACATCGCGGTAGCGAAGAACAGCGGCTTGCCCGGGATTATCTCTTCAGCCGGTTTGACGTAAGGAATTATCTTTTCGGTCGGTTGGACAGTGCAGGCGGTCGCGCCCGCGAGGGCGAGCGAGGCGCCCATCAGTTTCAGGAATCGGCGGCGGCCCACGGGGTCATTCCACTCGGATGCCTGCTCGGGAAACTCGCGATGTAGGAACTGATTGAACTCATCTGTTTCGGCCAACTCCTCCAGACTCCGCCAATACTGCTTGCCCCCTTTGCTCTTGTCGGCGTCGAGTTTTGAGCGGATCGACGTGAGTCCGAGGTCATTGTCTTTGATAGTCATTGCGATCTTCTTGAGCGTTAGCGATGACAGGTAGAACAGCTTATCAAGACATCCGTGCTGCGAATGTTGTATTGATGTCTTAGCTCCGAACCCGACTTGAGCTGGTCAGCGGCTGGCTCCCAGGCCATGTTGTAGATCTCGGCTCGTGGCCTCAGGAACTTCTCCGGCGCGCGATGGCAAGCGATGCACCACTCCATCTGCAGCGTTGCTATCTGCCTGATCAAGGGCATTCGATCTACCTGGCCGTGACAGGTCGAACAGCCTACTCCCTTGTTCACGTGAATGCTGTGATTGAAGTAGACGAAGTCAGGCAAGTCGTGCACGCGATTCCACTGGAGCGGTTTGCCGGTGCGCCAGCTTTCGCGTACCGGTTCCAGGTACGGGCTGGTGGACCATATCTGCGAGTGGCAGTTCATGCAGGTCTTGGTTGGAGGGATACCGGCGAAGGAAGACTTCTCGACGGTCGTGTGGCAGTAGCGGCAATCGATCCCCAGCGCTCCGGCGTGATGAGCGTGACTGAACTGAATGGGCTGCTCGCGAGCGACGTCGGCCCCGGTGACGTAGGGCGATCGATTCAGTTCGGAGAGCACCCAGAGCAGAAATGCGAGAATGAAGACGGCCCCGAAGATGCTCAGCCGGGCAATCGTATTGGTGCTCGGATGAAAGACCTGGCCCATTGTCCCCTCGGTTCTGATGTGCAGCCGGTGAAACTATTCAACCGCGCAAGTATCGACTTGCGTGCGGCCTCGTGTGCGTTAGCCGATGCGCATGACTAACGCCAGGCGCGCCGATTCAAGGGCACCGGCGGCGTCGAATACAGACCACAGCCACGATTGCTTGAGGTCGACGGGCTCATATAGAGACAGTATGAATGCGTATGAACTGGACTAGCCCGACGTCTCAAATGAATGTTCTAGCGGTCTGCCTCAGCTAATGCAACGACAACTCACAAAGGCTTGAAGAGGGTCGCTGATGGGGTGCGAGGTATTTCGCGGATAAGAAAGCGTATGAACATGTGCCCGATCAGCGCCAAACAGTAATCAATGGTCTTTCACGAATGCTGAGTCAAACAGCTTGGTTCGCGTCTGGGGAATCAAGACAGGATTTCTAACATTCAACTCGGGAAGGGTCAAGTCAGCGGCTGGTGCCGGCCGTCCAGTGGCTGAAATAAATGGGACCAGCCAACGAGGTTTGCTAGTCGCATAAGGACACAAAGTCAGGCCTGATCACTCCCGGTGGCGGTGCTGCAATGTACACTAGTTCCATTATCCTTTCCCTTTTGATATCCTTCCTGTCGGTATGGACAAGACTTACGTTGAACAACGAGACGCCGGCTACTGGATCAGTGGCACACGGATCTCACTTGATTCAATAGTCACGGCATTCAACAGAGGTGCAGCCCCGGAGACCATCAGACGCTCGTTCCCGCTTCTGACTCTGGAGGAAGTCTACGGTGCGATCACTTTCTACCTCGCCCATGAGAATGAGATCGACGAGTATCTAAAACGATCAGAAGTGGATCTCGACGGGCAGGCTGACGCGCGTCGCAAGCAACTGAAAGACTCAAAGCCCGAGTTGTGCGAACGCGTCGTGGGATCACGCGAGGAAAGCAACAGTCCGCAAACATGAAGATCCGTGTCCAAGCCGACGCCGACTTGAGCGAGGACATCGTGCTCGGCTTGATACGGCTTGAACCTCAAATCGATTTTCGGACTGCAAATGAAGCCGGCCTCCGAGGACTGTCCGATCTGGAAGTGCTTTCTATTGGAGCGCGGGACGATCGTATTCTCGTGAGTCACGATCGGCGAACCATGCCCTTACACTTCGCCGCCTTCGTCCAGAACAGCACAAGTCCCGGGGTCTTCATCGTGGCTCAAAACGTCCGCGTCAGGACAGCTATCAATGAGTTGCTCTTGATTTGGAGGTGCTCGGAAAGTGAAGAGTGGACAAACCTGCTGGTCGATATCCCGCTTTGAGTTCGCAGCTCGAAGTCGACAGTGCCCTTAGCTCCCGCCCTCGTACCCCTAACTCCTGTCTCGCAGTCTTTGCCGAGGGACCTGCTGCGATACTTCAACAGAAATGACATTTGGCTGCGAGCGAATACCAACCATTCGCCGCCGTCCTCTAGCCACCTCCTTCTGCGCTCAACGATTCGAGCAACAACCTCAACTCCACCGCAGCCTCATAATCCAACGTCGGATCGTCAGCCAGCGC
>JBGPFL010000857.1:0-2783 GCA_041483295.1 Blastocatellia bacterium
CCGATCCCGCCGACCACGATACCCGCAAGTGCGAGTCCTCGTCCCTCTTCTATGTTGTGCTCTTTGAAAGTTGAAAGCGCGCTGGCGCCCAGAAAGATTGCGCTCACACCCATTGCCAGGCCGAGGCCGGGACAAAAGAAGCTGATAAGCGCCAGGATGAGTGCCTGGTTACCGCGTTCCCTGGCCTTATCGATTTTCTGGCTGGAAAAGGCTTCGCCCCCGGGGTTGCGCCGCCGCTGGGCACGGTCGCTGACAGGGACGGGCGCCGATTCGGAGAAAATCGTTCCGACCTGGGCGCCACAGTGAGGACAGTGAGCGAGACCCAGATCGAGAGCCAACCCGCATTCAGCGCAAACCTTGCTAAGCGACGACATATGAATAGAGCCTAAAGAACTTCGGCTCGAACAATCGTTCTTTTAGCACAAGATCGCGGCAGGTTCAAGGAAATGCGAAATGGGAAATGCGAAATTCGAATTGCGAAATTCGAAATTCGTCGAAAGCCACGAATATCGAGATTCGGAATCCTGTCCTAATCCTCGCGGCGCTCCAGGTCCAATCCAATGCGATCCACGACGGGCTGTGAGTGAAAAGCATAGGTAACGAGAAAACCTTCGGCGCTCAAGTGGCATCTAGGCCCAACGAAGTGGGAAATTCGAAATTCGAAATTCGAATTTCCCTTCGCTTTACAACCAGGGACCACTGGGGTATTTTTTACGTTGGATTCACCAGGTATCGGGATCATCGGGCGAGCACCATGAGTAAAATCAAGAACATCGGCAGATCGTACACAGGCGGCTTCTCACCTAATTGGTTCCAGGAGTTCTTTCGCCGCTACACATTTCTGGCACTGGTGGCGCTGTCGGTGGTGGCCGGAATAATGTTCGGCGCAACGGTCGCCTATCAGGCGAGCATGACCGACGAGGCGCAGCAGGTGTTGGCACTCGCCAACTTCCGTCCAAACCTGGTCACTCGCGTTCTCGCCGACGACGGAAAGACGGTGGTCGGCGAGTTCTCGCTGGAGCGGCGCATTCCGGTTACCTACGATGAAATTCCCGACCAGTTGAGGCAAGCCATCTGGGCCATCGAGGATGACCGATTCTTTCAGCACATCGGCGTAGATCCCATACGCATCGTGATGGCGGGCATCAAGAACGTCACCAGCGGGCGCAAGGCTGAAGGCGCCTCGACTCTCACTCAACAGTTGGCCCGCGCGCTGTTCCTTAGTCCCGAGAAGACCTACCAGAGAAAGATCAAAGAGATTCTCCTCTCTCTGCAGATAGAGCGCTACTACACCAAAGAGCAGATAATGGAGATGTACTGCAACCAGATCTTCCTGGGTGGCGGCGCTTACGGCTTCGAGGCCGGTTCGCAGTACTACTTCTCCAAGTCGCTCAAAGACCTGAGCCTCGAAGAGTGCGCGTTGCTTGCGGGTCTTCCGAAGGCGCCGAGTCTGTATTCGCCCACTCGCGACGAGAAGGCTGCGCGCGACCGCCGCAACATAGTGCTCTTTCGCATGCGAGAAGAAGGCTATATAGCCGAAGATGAATACAGCCGTGCGAAGCAGACCCCCATCAACCTGAACTTGAATCCGCAAACCACCAACAACGATTCGATCTTCGGGTACTTTGTTGAGGATGTACGCCAGGAGGCTGAAGGGACCTTCGGCACGCGCCAGACGCTGACCGAAGGCATGAACATCTACACGACCATCGATGCATATGCACAGCGCGAAGCGGTTCGGGCCGTCCGGCATGGGCTTCACGCTTACCAGGACCGACACGGCAAGAAGTGGCGCGGGAATCTGATAAACGTGCTCAGTCACAAGCCCGGCTACGACCTGGGGAACTACGTCCACCCCGACTGGCTTGGTGACTTCGTTGCGGGTGAGTACATCTACGGATTGGTCATGGACACGGGCCAGGCGGGCGCAGATATCAGGTTCGGCGACTATAGAGCCACGTTGACCGAAGCCGGAACTAAGTGGGCTGGGGGCCCCCCAGTCCGATTGCTAAAGCGCGGGGACCTGGCGGTATTCAAAGTAATCAAAGCTGACAACGACAAGAAGGTGCTCGACGTGAGTCTCGACGAGCTGCCTCTGGTGGATGGCGCCCTGGTCTGCATCGAATCGCGGACCGGCGACGTAAAGGCGATGGTAGGCGGCTACGACTTCTTGACTCGCAAGTTCAACAACGCAACCCAGGCCGAGCGGCAGACGGGCTCGGCTTTCAAGCCCTTCATCTACGCTGCTGCAATTGAGAGTGGCTTCACCCCTGACACGGTTGTGAACGCAGGTCCGTTCACCGACCCCTCCACTGGTTGGTCGCCCCACAACTACGATGGCTCGCTTGGTGGAGGGATGCTCCCGCTCAGAACTGCTCTGCAACAGTCGCTCAACGTTGTAGCAGTCCGCTTGCTCTCGATGGTCGGCGTTGACAAGGGGGCCGAAGTCGTCAAACGCTTCGGTTTGTCGAACCCGATGAAGCGAGTGCTGCCATCAGCTCTGGGAGCTACGGAGGAGCCGCTGATCGATATGGTCAGCGGTTACTCGACCTTTTCGAATCTCGGCGTGCGAGTCAAACCTCATCTGATCAAGCAGGTGACTGACGCCGACGGCAACCCGTTTGAAGGAGGACAGTGGAATCCCGAATCGTACAAAGTGATCACGCCCTATGTCGCCGCTCAGATGCAGGACATGATGCGCGGCGTAGTGACCGGAGGAACCGGCGGCCCGATTATGCGTAACAAGGAACTGGCCAAGCGAATGATCTGCGGGAAGACGGGAA
>JBGPFL010000858.1:0-2751 GCA_041483295.1 Blastocatellia bacterium
CCTGATAGTTGCCCGAGTAGGTCAGCCAGTTGCCTGGCTCGGTATGGGCATCCACGATTCGCTTGTAAGGAACCTGGGCCGGCGCCACGCTCGCGACGAGCAAGCAGAAAAGACCAGCTAATGACCGCGTACTTCTCATTGTTCACCTCGCAAGCTGGCAAGATAGGCGATCAGAGCCTCGATTTCGGATGGGCCAAGCGCGTCCCGATAGCTCGGCATCGTCGAGACCCCGAACTCTTTCTTGAGTTCACCGAGGTCGGCCTTGCGGAGAGAATGGAATCGGTTGTCCGCATCGCGCAGTTGAATCGTGAAGGAGTCTTCGCTGACTCGGACACCTCTGATTCTGTTGCCATCGCGCGTGACGACACTGACAACGAGGAACGATTCGGGCACCGAAGCACCGGGGTCCAATAGGGCTTCGCTGAGATAAGCCGGGCTGCGGCGGGCGCCTACGTCTGTTATGTCGGGCCCGAGGCTGACTCCCTGACCGCGAACTATGTGACAGGCAGCGCACCCCTTCGAATCGTAGACCGCTCGACCGCGAGCCGGATCGCCCGGGAGCTTCACTACTGGCGCGCGCCCGAGAGACCGCACGTAGCCCGCTACTTGCCGGACCTCCCGATCGGACATCTGCCAGGCTGCGGGCATTTCGCTTCCGTCGATGCCCTGCCGAATGAGCAAGAAGAGTGCGAAGTCGTTTGCAACGCGGCGCAGCACGGGTTGATTGAGGCTCGGCCCGCGCCCTCCCGTTGCCTCTATCCCGTGGCAGACTGCGCAGTGGCCCACGAACAGGCGCTTGCCCTGCGCCAGATCATCGGGGGTCGGCGAGGAGATAGGATCTTGCGCGGATGAGCGCACCGCGATCGTAAGGGCCGCAGTCAGAAATACGAGACATACGAGAGAGATTCGTTTCATCGTCACCCCTTTGAGGAGATCAGGTGGCGAAAATCTAGTCGACTTTCAGAAGAGTTTCAAGTAGCCGGCGGGGTGTCGTATCAGGCCTTCGCGCTTGAAATCTTAGATGGTGTTGGCGTCTGCTCAATTAGGACAGTGGATTCTGTGTGTTCAGCTTCTTACCGCTCTTGTGTCGATCCTGAATTGCGCTATGTCTTCGCGATAGTGCCCGCGTCGGATTCTCCGGCTCAGCCTCGATACCTTCGGAGAACTCCAGCTTCAAATCACGTGAACAGGTCATCGACTGGCATCTTCCAGCCTGGCACTGCCGGCTCGGCATCAGCTACGTCCCCGCGACGGAAGACGACTGGGGTCTCCGGATCATCGGCGGTGTACTTGCGCACCTCCTCTGTCCTCAGGACGTCCGCGTCCCAGACCACAAGAGTACCAGCGGCAAAGTAGTCGGCACGTTTCCGGGCCATCCCTTTTTCTGCCTCACGCCCGTAGTCCTCTTCGCTTCTCACTTCGACCGCGAATACGGGCGCGCCCGTTAGGAACTTGCCGCGCGTCCGAGGGCCGACGTAGAAGCAGGCATCCGGACTGAAGGATCTACTGAAGGATCTTCGGTGCGGCAGGTTCACTACAAACGCGGCATTGTCAGTGTATGCACGGCCGGACCCGGTTCGCCGTGAATAATCCCTCAAGCTCACGAATACCTCGCCGGCGGCACTACTAGGCAGATCTCCAGTGGGACTCATGTGTACTATCTCTCCGTTCACGATTTCTGCCTTGCCCGGAACCCGGTACAGGTCCTCGATTGTTGCTTCCGTCTTGGTGCTCATAAACGACCTTTAATTCAGAGTGTAAGGGGTCTTGGTTCTTTCGGGCCAGTTACCCGCCAATGAAGACCATCGGGCGAGGCGGCTGGACGAAGTCGGCTTCGTTGATGCGGTGGCCCTCTTCTTTTTTGAGGACGGTATCAATTATGAATTGAGCTATCTGTTCACGCGTCTCGCCTCGGCGGAGGCGGTCCCGAATGTTGTGATCCACCATCGAGAACAGGCACGTCCGGAGATTGCCGTCGGCGGTCAGCCGAAGCCGCGAACACTCGCCGCAGAAGGCCATAGTCACCGGCGCGATGATCCCTATCTCTCCCGGCGCGCCGTCGGCGAACACATATCGGAGCGCAGTCTCGCTCGGTGTGTCGCGCTGAACAGCAACGAGCTTATGACGCTGCTGGATCCGATCGATAACTTCGCGGCCGCCCACGAGCATGCTGCGATTCCACTGGTGAGCATTGTCGAGGGGCATGTACTCGATGAAACGCATCGAGACGCCGGTCTCCCGCGCGAAGTCGGCAAAGTCGGCCACTTCATCTTCGTTCAAGCCACGAATCACAACGCAGTTGATCTTCGGGGCAGGAAAGCCGGCGGCAATCACGCCTTCGATGCCGTCTAGCACAGACTGAAGCGCGTCGCGGCGGGTGATCAGCTTGAAGGTCTCGGGTTTGAGCGAGTCGCAACTTATCGTTATACGAGTGAGGCCGGCCGCTCTCAGAGTTGCCGCACGATCTTTCAGCCCGTCTCCGTTAGTGGTCAATGCGAGGTCGCGAACGCCTGGGATCTTAGCCAGTTCTTCGACGAGGTATTCGATGTCGCGGCGCACGAGCGGCTCACCGCCCGTGAGGCGAAGCTTTTCAACGCCGAGGCCGACCGCTACTTCGGCGACGAGGATGATCTCTTCGTACGTCAGAAGTTCCTGCTTGCGCTTCCAGGTTATGTCTTCGTCGGGGATACAGTAGAAACAACGGAAATTACAGCGATCGGTGACCGAGATGCGAAGATCTCTGATCGTACG
>JBGPFL010000859.1:0-2747 GCA_041483295.1 Blastocatellia bacterium
CGGACGCTTCGGATGTTCTACAGGCTGGGTGTTCGCTATATGACGCTCACGCACACAAACACTAACGACTGGGCGGACTCTTCCGGCGACATCGACGATCAGAGCGTCAAACATCACAACGGTCTGACCGACTTCGGCCGCCAGGTCGTCGCCGAGATGAACCGCATAGGAATGATGGTAGACATCTCGCATGTCGCCGACAAGACGTTCTTCGATGTAATCGAAACGTCGCAGGCGCCGATTATCGCCTCGCATTCGTCGGCTCGCGCACTCGCAAATCACCCTCGCAACATGACCGACGACATGCTCAGAGCCATCGCCAGGAATGGCGGTGTGGTGATGATCAATTTCTATGACGGTTTTCTCGATAGCCGGAAAGCTGGGCTGGCGATGCTCACGCGAGTTAAACAAGAAGAACTGAGCAAGCAGTTTCCGAATGACCCACAGCGTGTGAGAGACGAGATCACCAGGTGGCGCGAGGCGAACGATCCAGGCAAGACGCCGTTGTCGGTGCTGATCGACCACATAGATCACATCGCCAGGGTCGCCGGCATAGATCACGTTGGAATCGGGTCGGACTTCGACGGCGTTCCTCTTACCGGAGTGCCTGCGGGTATGGAAGATGTCTCGAAGCTGCCGTCGATCACTGTGGAACTGATGAAGCGGGGTTACTCCGACGGTGACATCAAGAAGGTCCTGGGTGAAAACTTTCTTCGAGTTATGTTGAAAGTCGAGCAAGTGGCCCGCGGGATGCAGTCGAGCGGGTAATCAGGAAAGAAGTGAAGTAAGGGGCGAAGCGGTAACCGCTTCGCCCCTTACTCAAGTGCGCTGAGGAATTGCTTATTTCTCGTCCTTCTTTTGCTGCACCTGCTTTTCAAAGCGCATCTTCATCTCGCCGTTGGGTTGTTCTTTGATTGAATAGTCCGCCGGAACCTCAAAGAGCGAATGGGCGGGCTCACTGCGATTGATGTTGGTCAACTTGTAAACCGTCTCTCCCGATCGCGGGTCACTGTGACGGCTCATCACCACGGCTTGAAGATCCGGTGAAACCCAGTTTTCCGAAACAATGTTGATTGCCTGATCGTTCCCGACGTCGCCCGCGGGGATCGTTATCGTTACGCGCGTCCCTTCGGCCTCCACGCCTTCGATCATCTGTTTGCCGAGCGATTCCTTAATAGGGTTCCACTTCTTTCCGCCCTGATTGATCGCGATCGACATCCCCCCTGCCGCGCCCGCTCCGATACCGGAAGTTTGCATCGTGAATTCAATCCGCTCGCGATCTCCCGGTGTGAGCGCGCCCGGTTGCTGAGAATCCCTGGCCCTGATCTTGTCCTCTACCAGGGTGTCGGGCGTTCTCCGCATGACCGCGTTCGGCATGCTGGGCATGTTCACCTTGCGTGCTATCCGGCTTGCGGGCTCGAGGATGTAGTTAACTTGTGCAACCGGATCGTTGATGAAGATCGTTTGAGGCGTGTCGCCCGCCGAGGCATAGGGCCCTATCTTGGCCAGGACCTGATCCCGTCGCGTGCGCCCTTCACTGTCACGGTAGATGGAAGCGCTGCTCTTGTGGACCAGGCGGTTGCCATCGGCCAGGGTCTGGATGCTTTCGGTGACTGCAACGGCGGAATAGGGCGCTCCCTTCACGAGCTTGCGGTCAAAGCTCATCTCCGAAGCGACGAACACATATCCGTCGCCTCCGACTTGAGCTTGAACCATCTGCGGGCCGACCCCGTTAATAACCACCGGCGGGGCCTCTCGCCGTTGTTCCTGTTGCGGCCCCTGCGCGAGTCCTTGAATAGTGGCCGCCGACACTGCAAGGATGCAAACAACTAAGGTGATAAATCTCGTTCTCATTTTTGTGTCCTCTCTTTCTAATTATCAAAGGTCCTCACACTCTCAAGACCAATGACGAAGGCCTGCCCAAAGGGCTGTCGGGGGTTTTGCGCCGGCCTCTAGCGTACAAAGCGAATTGCCCGCGCCAGCCCATCGTTGCCGACTACGACATCGGCTTTAATGCGCTCTCCGGCGCGTTCCATGTTCATCGGCAAACCGAACGACTCGAGTGCGGAGCGCGGCAACTCAACGCGCACCACCGAGCCGCTGTCGATCGGGATCAGGTCGCTTCCGCTCATCGGCATGAAGTCCGTTGCAATCTCCCTGTCCCTCGTTTCCTTGCCCCATTCATCTGAGCGGTCAAGTTGGGTTCGGTGTTCAGCTCGGTAGCTCCCGAGATTGCGCCGGCGGTTCGGCGGACCGGAGTTGACCGGTGGAACGACCGCAGGCGGCAGATCGGGCGTGCTGGGCGGCACTTTCGGTACCGATTCTGATGGTTTCTGGTTCGCTGTCGAACCCGCCTTGTTAGACTCAGTTGGCGCCACGCGCCCTGAAGTCAGCGCGAGCACAGCCAAAATCGCAGCGGCGGCCGCAGTCGCCAGTGCCCATCGCGTCCAGCGTCTCGCCGTCGGGACGAGGCTAGAGGCCGCTTGGGCAGGAGTCAGGATTCGCTCGCGATAAGCTGCACGCAATGCCACCTCAATTCCAGCCGGCGCTTGTTCATTCCGTGCGAGTGCGGCAAGCCGTCCAAGGCCGGCGGTCAGCATTCGCTGATCCGCAAGCCGCGCAGCGCATTCGCGACAGGTAGAGGTGTGCGCCAACATCTCTTTAAGCTCGGGTCCTTCGATCAACTGATCGCGCGCTGCATCAAAAATGATGGTCTCCAAATCCTGGCAGTTCATGCGAAACACCTC
>JBGPFL010000860.1:0-2742 GCA_041483295.1 Blastocatellia bacterium
CCTGGGTGATCTGTCGAACTGGCTTATGCGGCTTGCCCGCAACCTGATCATCGACGATTACCGAAAACGGCAGCGGACGCCCACTGATTCGAGCGATGATCTGGCCGACCATGAATACCATTTGCCCGCTGCCAGCGATAGCCCGCACCGTACGCTTGAGCGTCAGGAGCGCCGGCTACAGGTGCTTGCCGCAATCGATAAGCTATCACCTGACCTGCGCGAATGCGTCATTCTTCGAGACATCGAGGAGTTGACCTACCAGGAGATCGTCGATCTCCTGCGGATACCTGAAGGCACGGTGAAGAGCCGCATAAACCGCGGACGAATCGAGCTGGCAAAGGTTCTGCGTAGGATGAAGGTGAACCCTGACTAAGCCGCCTGTTGAACGGTCAGGGGTCGGCTGTCGGCGGCCACTGATCGCAGCTCGAGCAGCCGATCAGTAGTCTGGCAAACCACTCGATATGACCACTGGCACCCGGCGTTGACCCGCCGGCTCGAAATTTGAAAGGGTGGAGTGCAGCTCCACAAATGAGTATGGATTGCAGCAAGTTTGAACTGACCCTCAGCGACTACCTGGACGGCGGGTTGAACCGACCGGAGGCGAGCCTGTTTAGGCAGCACTCGCTTCAATGCCGCGCTTGCAGGCGATTGATGGACGATGTGAAGTCGGCCATCAGCGATTGTAATACCCAGGAGAAGGTCGAATCGTCCCTGGCCCTGGAAGCGGCCCTATTCACGATCCCAGCCGAGCACACGCCGCTGGACTGTCGCGGCTGGGAAGAGGTCATTACCGAATTCCTGGATGGGTTCGTGCCCGCAGCTACTTATCATCGCTTTGAGGAGCACGCAACCGCCTGCGCGGTCTGCTCCGACCTGCTTACGGATGTAGTCTATGCTGTGGCCGCTTGTCACTCCGTTCACACCTACGAGGAGTACGATGTAACCGAGGCTCTGGCTGACCGTCTTCTAGAGGTCATGCCAGAGTCGCGCAAAGGTTTTCTACGGAAGCTCGCCGACCGGGTGTCGGCCGTGGCTGCCTTCCTGATGCCCCGGCGAACCCAGGGCGCTCCCTGGAGTTTTGCGACCGCTTCGATTCTGGCCTTTGCGTCCGTCGCGCTGCTGGTCTTCGACTTTTCGGAGGATCTCTCCGTCAAAGGGATCTATCGACAGGCGCGCGTGAAGGCGGCCGAGATCTACAGCCGCAGCTCAGACATCTATGCGCAGAAGGACCAAGTCGTGGGTCGACTGCAGGAGGTGCGGTCGGACATTGACGAAATATGGGAAACAATGGGCGGAGATACCCGGCCGGAGAGCGAGAGAGACGCATACGATAAGCGTGAATACGCCCGCAAAGCGAATCCGGATGGCTCGATAAATCTGGCCCCCAGTCATTGAGGCTCTCCCGATTGATCGAACCAAGCGTTAGGGCCGAACGTTCATTAAGTGGCGACTATTTACAGGACTAAAGGCAGGATTCAGATGTACTGTGCTTATCACCCATCAAACGCAGCGCGGGCGCAATGCGGCAGCTGCGGGCGTCCCTTGTGCGGGGGATGTGATCATCGAATAAAGGGATACCCTTATTGTCAGGACTGTATAGTTCTGGGCATTCGCAGCCTCTCGGCTCATCAACAGACCAGCCGCTCCAGAAGTAGCGCCCGCCTGGCCGCTCTATTCGGTGTTTTTTTGCCGGGGCTGGGAGCCATCTACAATCGTCAGAACGTCAAAGCTCTCGTGCACTTCTTGACAGTTGCGTGCCTTTTTCAGTTGAGGCACATAGGGATCTTCGGAGGCGTCTTCTTTGCCGGAGGGCTTGCGTTCTACGTCTACTCGATCATAGATGCCTACCGCACCGCGCAACTGATTGCCCAGGGGGGGAACGCAGCCGCCGATGAGGACCAGTTCAAGAAGCGACTCGCCCGGCGTGCGCCCGCGATTGGGCTTGGGCTCGTTGTAGGCGGCGCGCTCCTGGCGCTTCAATTCCTGCAGCCGTTTGGCGTCTCGCTGACCCGGCTGATACCGGTGGCGCTGATACTGCTCGGCGGGTATCTTCTCACGTCACACTTCAAGCGCAAGAGAGATAGAGACTATGGGGCGGACCATACCGACCGGTCCCCAAATACGCTGGTTCGAGGACCGTTCGCCGAACAGGGCTCAACAGGGACGCATGCGCACGCATGGCGTCAGAGGTGAGAAATTTGTCGGCGGCAGGCGGAAAAAGAATAGGGAAGCTCCTGCTCGGCCTGCTGCTGTTAGCCGCCGGAGTTACACTCGTCTTCGTGCCTATCGGCGGGGGCTTCACAGGTCATCTATGGACTCTGTTTCTTTCATCGATGATGTGGCTCTGGCCGCTCTTTCTGGTATGTATGGGCATCGTGCGAGTGATGGGGTTCGCAGTAGAGCGCAAGCCCCGTTCACCGTTAGGAGGCACTCTACTCATCTCCATTGGAGTGCTTTTCCTTGCAAGCCGTTTCCATTCCGATCTCAATGGATTGCGAATCTACGGCCGCTACTGGTTGGTGCTGCTCGCCATCTTCGCTGCAGTCGAGCTGCTGCGTTATTACTCGCACCGGCACACTGAGGGACCGCCCCCGCGAATCTTCACACCCGGGCGGCTCATCGTCATCGGGTTGATCATTGGAACTGGCGTGCTTGCCAACCGTGTCGCAGGGAGCAATCCGTCCTTGCTCTCGTCGCTCAAACTTCCGGGTCTACTGGGCGGGATCCGAGATTCAGTTGTAG
>JBGPFL010000861.1:0-2737 GCA_041483295.1 Blastocatellia bacterium
GGTCGCGACCGGAGTGTCGCTCGACTTCGGCCAGGCACAAAAGCGAAAGAACAAAGTGGTGCTCAAGCTTGCCAAGGGCGTCGAGTTCCTGATGAAGAAGAACAGGGTTCAGACCTTCAAAGGAACGGCAAAGGTAGAAGGCCCTGGCCGGATCACCGTGACCGCCTCCGACGGTTCCACTCAGAACATTCAAACAACGAACATCATTGTCGCCACGGGTTCCGTTCCGCGTTCGCTTCCCGGCCTCGACATCGACGGCAAACAGATCATAACCAGCGACGAGGTGCTGGAATTGGCTGACATCCCAAAGTCGATGATCGTGCTGGGCGCCGGGGCAGTTGGAGTCGAGTTCGCGTCGATGTTCTCTCGATTCGGGACCGATGCCACGATCATCGAATTGCTGCCTCGCTTGCTGCCCATCGAAGATGAAGAGATAAGCGCCGAGCTTGCGAAGTCATTCAAGAAGCAGGGAATCAAAGCCTTCACTAACGCCAGGTTCAAGTCGGTGGTCAAGGAAGACGGCCTGGTGCGGATGACCGCGACTGTTTCTGATAAGGACCAGGAGTTCACGGCGGAGAAGCTACTGGTTGCCGTGGGACGGCGCGCCTACACCGATGGACTAGGCCTTGAGAATCTGCGCGTCGAGATGGATCACGGGTACATCAAGATCGACGAGCAGATGAGGACCTCTGAGCCTAACGTGTATGCGATCGGCGACGTGGTGCCGACTCCGTGGCTTGCTCACGTCGCTTCAGCCGAGGGCATTCTGGCTGTCGAAGCAATCGCGGGGAAGAACCCGCGGCCGATCAACTATGACCGCGTGCCGAGCTGCACGTATTGCCAGCCTGAAGTTGCCAGTGTGGGGCTTACAGAGGCCCGGGCGCGCGAGCGCGGGTACGATGTGAAGGTCGGCAAGTTCCCGATCCCGGTGATAGCCAAGGCGCAGATACTCGGGGCCACTGAAGGTATCGTCAAGATCGTCAGCGACGCTCGTTATGATGAGCTCCTTGGCGTGCATATGATCGGACCCCACGCGACCGAGCTAATCAGCGAGGGCGGGGTGGCGCTCCAGATGGAAGCTACGGTGGAGGAGTTGATCCATACTATGCACGCGCACCCGACCGTTTCCGAGAGCGTGCACGAGGCCGCCGAAGATGCGCACGGAATGGTGATTCACGTTTAGCGTTTCGCGTTTGGCGTTTCGCGTTCTGCGTTACAAGTGGTGTGGCTCCGCAGATTCGCCCAACTCAAACCGCAGAACGAGGAACGAGAAACGTGAAACGAGAAACGTTTCTTTATGGACAAGGCGCAACAACTCGAACTGCTCTACTTCATGCGGCTGACCCGCTCGCTTGAAGACAGGCTCGACAATCTGTTGAAGCAAGGCAAGATCGTTGGTGGCCTCTTCCGGAGCCTCGGTCAGGAGGCGACAGCCGTCGGATCAGCCTATGCGCTCGAGAAGGAACACGGCGATATTCTGTCTCCTCTCACTCGCGACCTCGGCGCGATGCTGGTGATGAATGCAAAACCTCGCGAGGTCTTTGCTCAATATCTGGCGCGTGGCACGTCTCCTTCGGGCGGGCGCGACCAGAATCTGCACTTCACAGACTTGAAGCGCGGCTTCATCGGCACGATCAGCCCTCTTGGTTCATTGGTCGCAGTGATGAACGGAGTGGTCCTGGCGGCCCGAATGCAAAAGAAAAAGACGATCGGCATGGTGTACATCGGCGACGGCGCGACCAGCACCGGCGCGTTTCATGAGGCGGCCAACTTCGCGGCCGTTCAGAACCTGCCCTTGATCATCGTCGCCGAGAACAACGGCTACGCCTTCAGCACGCCGACGACGAAGCAGATGAGGGTCCTGAATCTGGCCGACAGGGCCAAGGCCTATGGCATGTCGAGTGAGATTGTGGACGGGAACGATGTGATGGCGGTCTATCAGTCGGCCAGGAGAGCTGCGGGGCGCGCTCGCAAAGGCGACGGGCCGACGCTGGTGGAAGCCAAGACATTTCGAATGCGCGGTCACGCGGCTCACGACAACCAGTCTTATGTGCGCAAGGAGGTGCTCGACCAGTGGCGCAAGCGCGACCCGATTGCTCTTTTCGAGAAGGCACTGGTCGATCAGAAGACCGCAACGCAGGCAGAGATCGATGAGGTCAACAGCAGAGTGGAGGCGGCGCTCGATGAAGATCTGGCCTGGGCCGAGAGTCAACCGCCGCCGGCGCCTGAATTCGCGGACGGCGGAGTATATGCAGAAGCCGGAGATCAGAATTCGGAGATGAGAGCTGAGACCGAGTCAAAGGTTGCAGGCCTGAAGTCGGGGAGCTGAGGCCTGGGTCTGAGAATAATATGGCTGCAATAACGTTACTGGAGGCGATCCGCCAGGGGCTTTGGGAAGAGATGGAGCGCGACGACCGAGTCTTCCTTCTCGGCGAAGATATCGGCGAGTACGGCGGCGCGTTCAAAGTCACCGAAGGCTTCGTGGGCAGGTTCGGGGCCGAGCGGGTGATCGACACGCCGATTTCAGAGAGCGCCATCGTCGGCGCGGCGTGTGGCGCGGCAATGATGGGCATGCGCCCGGTCGCCGAGATGCAGTTCATCGATTTCATCTCTTGCTGCTTCGACATCCTGACCAACTATGCGGCAAAGAGCCGCTACCGTCAGGGCATAGGCATTCCGATGGTCGTTCGAGGGCCCTCAGGCGGCGGTGTGCACGGCGGGCCCTTTCACTCCCAGA
>JBGPFL010000862.1:0-2731 GCA_041483295.1 Blastocatellia bacterium
ATATCTCTTCGCGAGCGCAGCCATCGCGTTCTTGTAGTCGGCGGCGAGCTTCTTTAAGTCTGCGTTTGGATCGTTAGTATATCGTTTGGCGAGCGCCTCGATGTAAGCTCGCTCGTTCTCCGGAGCCTTCGATGACAGCGACAAGGCTCTCTGAGTCGCGTCATATGCCTGCTTCTCTCGATCGGGATCAACATCCAGGTTGTAGTTGGGACCAACCGCCAGAGCCACTCCCCACCAGGCCATCGCCAACAGAGGATCCAATTCGGCCGCGCGTTTGAACGAACGCTCCGCCTCCTCGTGATTGAAAGCGTAGATGTAGGCCAGACCTTGATCGAAGAAGCGTTGAGCCCTCGGATTTCTGGCCGACACAGAATGGTGAACGCGTCCGAGACCCTGCACGATCGCGGCTTTCTTTTCACCTACTGTGTGATGTTGCCTGCCAAAAGCCGAATCAGCAGTTAAGAGAAGCAGAACCAAACAAGAGTATTTCATCGCAACGCCTCGCAGATGTTTAGGATTGTATGTGTTCGAACTTCACCCGCCCCGGTTCACCCGAAATAGGAACTCGCCCGTAAAGCTCGTCGAGATAAATACTCCGAAGGACCCGGGGAGACTATGCTGGCATACATCGGGGGGCGTCAAGTTCCTTCGCTCGAGGTACAGTCCTCTGAAGGCTCTTCACCGCAAGAGTGCAACGGTTGCGCAGCGTCTTCTTTGCGTTTCTTGTCGCTCAGCGGCGGGCGTGCGTTCGAATGCCTCGCTTCCGTTTCCGCCTGTCGGGATAGGCAGGAGCGGATCACAACGCCATCTTTGACAGCCCGCAATCCCTCACCTATCATCGCGGGTATGAAGATTCTGTCGGCGGCGCAGATGCGCGAAGTCGATCGCCTCACCACCGAAGAGTTCGGCATCCCAGGCTTGTTGTTGATGGAGGCGGCGGCCGGACGGACCGTAGAAGCCATCGAGAGAAAGTTCGGCTCCATGACCTCCAGGTCGGTCCTGGTGGTCTCCGGCCGCGGTAACAATGGGGGAGACGGAGCAGCGATCGCCCGCCTATTTCACACCCGGGGCGCTCACGTAAGACTGCTGCTAATCGGCCGCATCGCCGATGCGCGGGGGGAGACGCTGAGCAACCTCGAGATCGTGAAAGCTCTCGCCTCCAACGTCAAATCCGGACCAGGGCTGGTCGAGATTGAAACGGCGGACCAGTTCAGAATCGAAGCGAGGTCCCAGGTCTACGACGTGGTGATCGACGCAATCTTCGGAACCGGCCTGGCGCGTCCGGCTTCCGGTATCTTCGAAGAAGCGATCGATTGTCTCAATCAACTGAGAGACGTGACACCGGTGGTCGCGGTCGATATTCCTTCCGGCGCGGCGTCTGACTCGGCCGATCTTATCGGGCCCACTGTTCGAGCCCACTTGACGGTCACATTCACCTCTCCAAAGATCGCCAACGTTCTGCCGCCAGCATCAGACTGCAGCGGTGAAGTCATCGTGGCGCCCATCGGGAGCCCGGACGAGTTGATCGAGTCTGCAGGCTCGCAGCTCACGCTGGTTGATAGCGCGATTGTGGAAGCATGGCTTGCCCGGTCCCGGCGCAGTCCGCACGCTAACAAGGGAAGCGTTGGCAAGGTTATGGTCATCGCCGGCTCGCGCGGCAAGACCGGCGCCGCTTGCCTGGTCGGGGAAGCAGCACTGCGAGCCGGCTGCGGCCTCGTCACGGTCGCCACGCCAGGAAGCTCTCAGCCGGTTCTGGCCTCGCGCCTGATACCGGAATGCATGACCGAATCGCTTGATGAGACTCCGGAGGGCGCGGTTGCGCGCGAAGCTGTCGATCACGCGCTTGCCTTTGCTGCTGAGCGAGACGTGCTGGCCATAGGCCCCGGGCTCGGGTCGTCGGAAGAATCGACCCGATCTTTCGTTCGGTCTGTGGTGGCCTCGCGGCAGCGCCCAATGGTGCTTGATGCGGATGCTCTCAACGCGCTGGCTCCGTGGGCGGACCTTCGAGGAAGCCCCGAGCTTCCCCTTATTCTCACGCCGCACCCAATGGAAATGTCTCGGCTGGCTGGCAAACAGATTGAGGAGGTCATCAGGAACCGGGTTGAAATCGCGCGCGCATTCGCGAGCGAGCACAGCGTGATCCTGGTGCTGAAGGGGAGCCGCACGGTCATCGCCGCTCCCGATGGCGAAGTCTACGTCAATACGACAGGCAATGCGGGAATGGCGACCGGCGGAAGCGGGGATGTGCTCACGGGGATCATCGCCGGCCTGCTCGCTCAGAAGCCGGACGAGCCGCTCGCGGCGACGGTTGCGGCGGTCTACCTGCACGGGTTTGCCGGTGATATTGCGGCGTCGAGAGTGGGGACGCGAGCAATGATCGCGTCGGACATCTCGGCGCATCTGGGTGAGGCGTTCATCGAAGTGGGCGGCGACCTGGAACGAGTCAACCGATAAGCCTGCTGCGGCGGGTGAAGTTAGGTTCTTCAAAAAAGAAAGACATCTTTATGAAGGTCAAAGCTGCCTGGGCAGGTGTGATAGCTGGAGCTTGGGGGTCCCACTCCGCGCCAAGCTGGAGACCGATGCTATAAGGTAGAACATTGACAGTTGCGCCTGTATCGAGCAACCCCGATGCGTTGAACGATTGATTCTTATAGGTCAGGATCAGCGGTAAGTGAGGTAAGAAACCGGCCTCGCCTGCTTGCGCAGTTACCGGCGAATACTCGAACCGTTC
>JBGPFL010000863.1:0-2727 GCA_041483295.1 Blastocatellia bacterium
GTCTGTAGACCTGAAGCGAAGCCTGCACTTGCCCCGCCCTCACGTGCAAGCGCGCCAATCTCAGAGCGAGGTCGGGCGCCGCCACAGCCCGATACGCCGCGGTGTAGTCCTCTATGGCCTTTGCCACCTCGCCTCGTCCCTCGAACAGGTGAGCGCGGCCCTCCCTGGCGGTTGCGCTGTTCGGGTCCATCTCGATGGCGCGAGAATAATCAGAGAAGGCTTCCTCGATCTTGCCAAGCCGTTCGCAAGCCAGACCCAGCAACGCGTAGGCGAGCGCGTTGACCTCTCCTTGCGCGATTGCCGTGTTCAATTGGTCCGCAGCTCCGGCCGCATCGCCGCTCTTTATCAGCGCACTCGCGTAGTCGAGTCGCACACCGGTGAGCTTCGGCTCAAGCTCGATTGCCCGCGCGAATTCGCGCTTCGCTTCGTCGGTCTTATCTCGATCCAGCAACAGCCGCCCGAGGCTCCTGTGAGCGCGAGAGAAGTCCGGCTTAAGCGCAACAACCTTCCTCAAGTCGGCTTCGGCCTCGGAGTCGCGATGCAAGTTCGTGAGCGCGATCGCTCGCTGATAGTAGGCCTGAAAGAGAGCGGGGTCCGCAGTGACCGCCACGGTGTAGAGCCTGATTGCGGAATCCAGGTCGCCCCTCTGATGAGCATTTTGGCCCGCTTCAAAGGCGGCGGCCGGGTCTTGCTTGATGTTGTCGGGGTTGGCGCGAGACGACTGAGCCGGAGTTATCGCTTCGGCGGTTAGAACCAGAGTGACTAGAGCCAGGGAGCCGAGGAGACGCATCGCGGTAACAACCTCGGAAGCATCATAGCACTTGCGTCAATCTGCTTCAACGACCGACTCGTTGCTCGTTGCTCGTTGCTCGTTGCTCGTTTCTCATTTTACGTTTCGAGTTCTTCCGCTCTCTCCTCAACCTGAGCCTCCATCGACAAGCACGAGAAACGAGAAACGAGAAACGTCTTTTCACTTCCTGGTCTTCTGCAACTCCGCTATCAGTTGTTCGGCCGTGCGATTCTGAAACTCGAGGTTGTGTGCATTCTTCTGGATGGCGGCCTTCAACTCCTCGACTGCGCGAGCCAGCTCGTCCTTCTTCTTTGACTTTGCATAGACCATACCGAGATACAGATGCGGCAGCCCGCTTGTCGCGTCGATTTCCATGGCCTTCTTTATGTCCTTGACGCCGTCCTTCTCTCCCCTGGTTGCGCGCGCGAGTCCCAGCCCCGCATATGCGGCAGCGCAGGTCTTATCCAGATCGATCGCCTTCTTATAAGCCTCTATTGCCTCTTTGTGCTTGGCCCACGCATAGTAGGTCGATCCCAGCCCTGCCTGCGCTATCGCCCACTTGGGTTCCAGTTGCGCCACCTTGTTGAACGCGGCCTCTGCTCCGCTCAAGTCCGTCCCATAGAGTCGCACTACTCCCATCTGATACCAGCCGGATGCCCAGGCATCATCAAAAGCCACAGCCTTTTCAAGCTCATCTCGGGCAGCCGACAGCAGCAACGGATTGCCTGCGTGGTCCGCACCGCCTTCCGCGTTCACAGCACCGGATTGCGATTCGCCGGTCTGCCACTCACGCAGCGCGATAACCGCCTTCAGGTAAGCCGCCTGGGCCTGAAGGCGACGGTCGTCGCGCTTGAGCGTCAGCGCCAGCACCGCCCAATGCTGCGCCCCATTCAGCTCCTCGCGAGTAACCGCTCTCCAGTCTTTGATCGTGCGCTCTATCACCGGCCCGAGCCTCTCGATCAACTTTCCGGAAAGCACGGCGCGCATCCTTGCGATCTCTGGACGATCCGGGTACTTCTTGACCAGCCTGCCTACCAGTTCGAATGCGTTTGGAGTGTCGGGCCCAACCAGCTTGCCGGCTTGAACCAGGGAATCGAACTCTTTGGTCACGTCATCAAATTTGGCTTCGAGCCTAAATACCAGTGTCGGCGAATCGGTGCCGGCCTCAAAGCCCCGCACCATCGAATTAAAGCCGTCCTTTCGAACCTCGACGGTATAGTGACCCAGCACGAGCTTCTCGAGCACAAGCTTACCTTCGGCGTTGGTTGTGCCGCGCGCCTCACCGTTTATATAGACGCTGCTGCCGGGCGGATCGCTCAGCACCGTGAGAAGTACAGTCGGCCTCGTCTCAGGCGGAGTCGTGCCAGGGCGCTTCCCTGTTGTTGGGGGCTTCTTTCCCTTGGGATCTGTAGGCCGCCCTGAAGGGTCTTGCCCATAGCCAGTCGCACTCAACGCCGCAGCCAAAACTACAGAGGCAATCAACCGGCCAATCCGGTCGCCCGATGATCTTTCGTCCCACATATCTTGGCACCTCTTGCTCGCATGTCGGTTCGTTATTATACCTCACCTCGAAGAAGCCACCAATAATTCAGTAGCGCTTTGTCATTTGTCATTTGTCCCTTGTCATTGGCCCCCACCAAGGGGCCAGAGCCCGATCCCTGGGATCAGTGACAAATGACCGGTGACAAATGATGAATCTTTTGTATGGAAACTTTCCTCTCCTGCTGATACGCTCCTCGCATTCGTGACCAGTGTGGACGGATGGCGAAGCGATCGAAGAAAGAGAGCCGGGTTCGGTGACGCGATCTAGAAACGGCCATATGCCGTAACGAGAGTTTGAAGCGCAATCTCTTCGTAGTAGAATTGCTGGGTTCAACCGGCGTTGAGTGGGAGACGAAGGACCGGCGCAGTGGAGGTCATTAATGCCTGAGATCAAA
>JBGPFL010000864.1:0-2725 GCA_041483295.1 Blastocatellia bacterium
GCTTTCCCGTCGCCTACTACATAGCCCTTCGGGCTCGGCCGCGCTGGAAGCGAGTACTCCTCGTGCTTACAGTCATCCCCTTCTGGACAAGCTTCTTGATTCGAACCTACTCGTGGATCTTGCTTCTGCGCAGCGAAGGGGTGATCAACTCGGCCTTGATACACACCGGGCTGATCGGCGAACCGGTGAAGCTACTCTATTCAGACTTCGCCGTTCTGGCCGGCCAGGTATACGGCGAGCTTCCCTTTATGATTCTGCCGATCTACGTGGTCCTGGAACGTCTGGATACTCGCTTGCTGGAGGCGGCTCAGGACCTCGGAGCTAATCGGCTCTGGACATTCCTGAAGGTGACACTTCCGCTCTCGCGGCCCGGAGTGATCGCCGGAACCGTGCTTGTTTTCATCCCGTCGCTCGGGGCCTTCATCACTCCGGACCTCCTTGGGGGGGCCAAGTCGGTGATGATCGGCAATCTGATACAGAACCAGTTTTCGCAGTTGAATCAGCCATTCGGCTCCGCCCTGTCTCTGATCCTGACTGCCGCAGTTTTGGTGTTGCTTGCGATCGCGATGAAGGCGGGCCTGCGAGCGAGCGAGATGGCTTAGGAATGCGGAATGCGGAATGCGGATTGGGGAACCTCCTATCTTAGATATTCCTTGATCCCTGATCCTAGCTCGCTCCTCTAGTCTAGTTTCGGTCTGTTGCTCCTTTCGCCTGACCAGTCCTTCTTCAAAAAAGAAAGAGGATCTCAAAGAAAATGATTGACAAGACATTGGTCCCGCTTACTAAGCGTCCAATGCAATTGAACATGAATGCTGTTGTTTGACCTCGATCTGGCCATACAGCGAATCAGCAGCGACGTACCTGGGCACCCTTCTGCAATACAGCTCACCGGCGTCTACCATAACCGGCTGCGTCGCTGGGCGGATGTGTGAGCGCGACCGCGTGGGACACTCCGCTGTGGCCCCGCAAATGGACATGGTCCCTGGTAAGGAACGTAACGTGGTTCAGACGTGGCCTGCCGGCCACCCAGGGCGGCGGCCTCTCGCCTCTTCACCGCCCCGGGTTCGAACCTTCCGACGCTGATCGATTCCAACCCTTAAGCGGTAAACACTAAACGAGTGACTGCGCCATCTCGTCTTCTTTTCCTGTCTGGGTGTGAATGAAAAAGAGATACAGAGGGCGAACGCGAGCCCCTTCTGATTGGATCCCGCGACGAACTCTTCCCGCCGGGTTGCTTGAAAAGCATGGCCGCGGATGTTAATCATAGGTGTTCGAACCTGTTGGCTTAGGTTGATTGATGAACATCCTCGGGATCACGGGACAGGACAGGGACGCAGCGGCCGCATTGATATGCGACGGAGCAGTCATCGCTGCCATCGAAGAAGAGAAGCTTTCACGCATACGGCACATCGGTATGGACTACGCCGGCGGCTTGCCCGAGCGCGCGATCAAGTTCTGCCTCGAGCGTGGCGGCATCGCCTTCGATGAAATTGACTACGTCGCCTACTACCTCGAACCCTATAAGCTCTTTCACCGTGAGATTGCGTTCTATTCCTCTCACGCAATGGACTCTCCGGTCCCTTCTCCCTTCGAGTCGTTTCCTAACTACCTCGTCGATAGCCTCAACGGATTGAGACAGAGGTTAAGGACAAGAGCGATGGGAGAAGCGCGGCTCGGTGAACGCGGTCAGTTTATCGACGTGAACCACCAGTTGGCTCACGCAGCCAGCGCGTTTTACGCCTCGGGATTCGAACGGTCGGCAATTCTGGCCCTCAACAACAGGGGAGATATGACTTCGACCGCCCTGATGAGTGGCGAAGGCGAGCGAATAGAGATTCAGGCCGAGGGTCCGTTCCCGGATTCGCTGGGTATGGTCTATAGCGCCGTGACTGCGGTGCTTGGGTTTGGATTCGTTGACGACTGGCATAAAACCATGTGGTTGTCGTCAACCGGCGAGCCTGAGTTTGTAGATCTGTTCAAGCAGCTTGTCTTCGTCGGTTCCAGCGGGCTGCCCGAAGTCGACCTGGATTACTTCGATCTATCTCAGAGAGGCCAGCCGCCGCTGACTGAAAGATTCTTCAGGCAAACCGGCCTGACTTTGCGCAGCAAGGATGATCCGATAACACAGAAGCATCGCAACATCGCTGCCAGCCTCCAGTCACGCATTGAAGATGTCTTGTGCGAAGTGGCCGCGCGCCATCGAGAGCGCACCGGCGAGGAGAACCTCTGCCTTGCTGGTGGAGTGGCCCTCAACAGTCTCGCGAATTCGGCCATCGAGCGCCGATCCGGTTACAAGAGGCTCTTTGTGCAGCCGGCGGCGGGCAATGCGGGGTGTTCAATTGGCTCGGCGCTCTACGTCTGGCATCAGGTTCTTGGAAACAAGGACCGCGCGTACAAGATGCGGCACGCTTTTCTGGGACCCCAGTATGACGAGGAAGAGATCAAGAACGTGCTGGACAATTGCAAGCTGGGCTATGAATATTTCTTGACCGAAGAGAAGCTTGTTACTGAGGTGGCCCGGCTCCTTGAGCAGGGAAGGATAGTAGGCTGGTTTCGCGGTGCGATGGAGTTCGGGCCGCGGACGCTGGGCGCTCGCAGCATTCTAGCTTCGCCGATAAGTGAGGTTACCGGCGACAACCTGAACATCTACATCAAACAGCGCGAGGATTTCAGACCCTTCTCGGCCGCCGTGCCCGAAGAACGCGAAAGTGAGTTCTTTGAGCAA
>JBGPFL010000865.1:0-2722 GCA_041483295.1 Blastocatellia bacterium
AAGAATGTTGAGTGCAATCGAAGGCAGCGCAGAACCCGAGTCGGTCGTGTGCATCGACATGGGAACGACCAACACGCGTGTGTGGATGGTGTCAGAAGATAGAGTGTTAGCGCGCGCCCAGGTTCAACTTGGCGTAGGTGATCACAGGAGGCGGCGCGGCGGCCGAGGCCTGGCGGCACGCACTATCGCCGGCTTCGATACACGCAGTAGTGCTGACGGACGGCCAGGCCGAACGGGGGATCCTTGCGGGATTGAGGTCCGTGGTTGAGGCCGGCAGGCGCAACGCACTTTGAGCGAGGAGGTCGCTTGAACGGTCTCTTTGCGCCTTTGCGTCTTTGCGTTGAGGACCATCCATCTGGCTTTAGCTCAACGCCTTCTCAGAGGGTCCTCAACGCAAAGACGCAAAGGCGCAAGGGCGCAAAGAGGATCTTGGTCAAAGCCAGATGTATCTCTTACGTAGTAGAGCCTCATCATGCAGGGCGCTGCGAGCGCGCAGCGGCCGAACGAGATGAGTGCTGGGCGCTGAGTGATGTTCAGAAGGGCGATCCGGTGTAGAATGATCACGAAATGACAAGCGCCTCGCGCCAGAACTGGATCGGGCTCGGGTTTGCCCTTGCCGGCGTGATCGGCGTAACGCTTGTGTATAGTCGTTTCTTTACCGACGTGAAACCCGCAACAGTTGCTCTGAGCCTGCTGCTGGTTGTGCTCGCCGCCGCCTCTAAGTACGGCCTCGGTCCCAGCATTGCCGCCTCGGTCGCCGGGATGTTTTGCTTTAACTTCTTCTTTCTTCCGCCGGTCGGCACATTGACGATACACGAGCCGCAGGACTGGGTTGCTCTGTTCACCTTTCTAATCACCGCCGTCACTGCAAGCCAGTTGTCATCCGCCGCTCGAGCTCGCGCCCGCGACGCCGAGAGACGTCGCGAAGAAGTGCTAAAGCTTTATCAATTGAGCCGCGCGATAATTGCGACCCCGGATTCCGAAACTGCGATCGCTTCCGTTGCAGGACAGGTGGCGGAAGTGTTTGGCTTCGGCTACTGCGCGGTTTATGTTCCGGGCGAGGCGAGTGAGTGGCGGCGATTGGCCATCGCGACCGAGTTGCCTTTCGCGCCTGCCCAGTCGCAGCTCGAGAGTGCGTTCATCTCCGGCGAAGTCACGACAATGACCGGCGCTGTTGTCTCCGATGGAGTCGGACCCCGGATGAGTGCAACCTATGCGCCCTTGAAGGTGGGAGTCAGATCGGTAGGAGTGATGGTGTTGATCTCCTCCAGTCTCGAGCGAAACACCGTCGAGGCCATCGCGGGACTGGTAGCGCTCGCCCTTGAACGCGCTCGGTTTCTCACGGAGGTCAGTCGCACGGAGGCGTTGAGACAGAGTGAGCGACTGAAATCAGCTCTGCTTGATGCGGTCACTCACGATATTCGGACGCCGCTCACGTCGATCAAGGCTTCTGTCTCTACGCTCCTCGAGGAATTGCGGGGCAGGAGGGACACCGCCACTCTGGACGCCGAGGGAAGAAGAGAGATGCTGGAGGTGATAGACGAAGAGGCCGATCGCCTGAACCGCTTTGTCGAAGGCCTCATCGATCTTGCCCGCATCGAAGCAGGAGAGATGCAGTTGCGACGCCGATGGGGGGCCGTCGACGAAATCATTCTGGCCGCACTCGCGCGCGCGGAACCGCTCACTCGCAAGAACACGATCGACGTTTCGCTTGAACCTGATCTTCCCCTCGTGCGGGTTGACGCACATGCGGTGGCTGAAGTTGTTTATACGCTTATCGACAACGCGGCGAAGTACTCGCCGGCGGGAAGCCGCATCCGCGTCGCCGCTAACCGCGCGGACGATGACATGGTGCGGCTGGCCGTTGAGAATGAAGGGGCCGGGATTCCGGTTGAGCTACGCGAGCGTGTCTTTGATAAATTCTTTCGGGCAATGAGAGATGGCGACACAGGCACGTCGGGGACCGGCCTGGGACTTGCCATCGCGCGAGGTATCGTCGAAGCGCACGGGGGGCGGATCTGGGTCGAGGACAGAAGAAGCGGGGAGAGCGGGACAGTGGTTGCGCTCACGCTACCGGTTGGCGACAAAGATGAAACAGACGAGGAGCGGATCGAGGAACCCGAGGTCAGCGAGACTATTTGACAGCCGGCGGAGCTTGATCTGTTTGACGCACACACGCCAGGAAAACAATGAGCGAGAAGCAACGGATTCTTATTGTCGATGACGAGCCACAGATCACTCGCGTATTACGCAGGAGCTTGACGACTCTCGGGTACGATGTGCGCAGCGCGGCTGATGGTGAAAGTGCTCTCGAGACACTGGGCGACTGGCCTCCGGATCTGGTGGTCACAGACCTGTCAATGCCCAACATGAACGGGCTCGAACTCTGCAAACGGCTGCGAAGTGTTTCACAGATTCCGATAATCGTCCTTTCTGTCAGGGGTGAGGAACAAATAAAAGTCGAGGCGCTGGATGCCGGCGCAGATGACTATGTCACCAAACCCTTCGGCATGGATGAGCTCCTCGCGCGCATTCGGGCCGCGCTGCGGCGCGCGCCTGAACAACAGCCTGACGATCCCGCTTCAACAGTATTAGAGGCAGGTGACTTTCGTATCGACCTCGAAACTCGCGGTGTGACCGTTCAAACCCGCGAAGTGCACCTGACCCCGAAGGAATACGACCTCCTGGTCTACCTGATCCGCCATCCGGGCAAGGTCCTCAC
>JBGPFL010000866.1:0-2721 GCA_041483295.1 Blastocatellia bacterium
CTCGGCTCGAGTATGGTTTCTGGCGGGCAAACTGGCCTACAGGCAGAAGCACTACACCGGCGCCGAGACCTGTTTCCGCGAGAGCCAGCGCATCTATCCGTCGAACCAGACTCAGTTTTGGCTTGGAAAGACGCTGACGCAGACGGGAGAGTGGAATGAAGCGGAATCGCTCCTGACTTCGGTGCGCGACCGCTTCGACCATGCACTGCTGGATCTTGGTTGGCTATACGAACGCAAGGGCGACCTGGAAGCGGCTCTGGGAGCCTATGACGCGTATCTGGCAATTCATCCCGATCACGAGTTCGCATCAAGCCAAAGAGTGAAAATCAAGGCGCGATCCCTCGAGCCGGAAGCACTGATCGAAGAGGTGGAGCGATTGGTTGAGTTCGGCGAACAGATACCGGACTCATTATTTGGGGACTACATTGAAAAGTTGTTGGATACCGGCCAGGGCACTCGAGCGAGGGAAGAAGTAAGGTCTCGGTTGACAGTCCTCGACCCAAGAGTTGGAGTCAACGTGGCATGGATCTGTTATCGGAAGCAGGCATATGATCTTGCGTGCGATCTCTTCATGGCTTTTCTTGAAGCGAACCTTTCGAACTTCAAATACCTGAATTCACTCGAAGCCGCGGCGACGAAGTGTAACCGCCTGACCGAAGTGATCGAGGCATACAAACGCCTGGCTGGGTCATTGCCGAAACTGCACGGAAGGCTGAAGACGTTGTTCAAGCGAATTGGAAGCAAAGGGTGAGACTGTGAGGTCAGCCTTCAATCGGGGAACAATTCACGCACCACGACTCGCCCGACTTCGCGATCTTCTACTACAACCGGCATCGAGTCGTCGAGGCCGTAATCCTGGTGCTGTCGATAGTCCGGTTCGTCCGCGGACCCCGAGGGCTCGGAGTAAACCTCGACCGTTCGCTCGCGCAGATTGACGATCCAATAGATGGCAATAGCGGCGCGCGCGTAGAGCCTCTTCTTAACGCCTCGATCGCGCTCGAGAGTCGTCTCCGCGACCTCCACCACCAGCGCCAGTTCGCCTGGGCCCGGGTGATGGTCGAGATAATGCCGAGCCTCGCCGCGAACCACCATCACATCAGGTTCCGGCTCGCTGTCGTCCAGGGTTATCGGCTCCTGGGTGTCAACATACCAGCCCGCCGGCACAACGGCTTCCAACGCCCGCCGGGTGAGTTGCGTAGTTACGCTGTGTCGCGGATTCTTCGGCATCTTGTAGATCAGCCATCCTTCCAGGAGTTCGACTGGATCGTCCGAAGTCAAGATTCCGGCGCAGATCATTTTGTGGTACTGCTCTACGCTCAACCGCCATATGAGGTCGTCGGGCTTGGCGGCGGACTGCTCAAAGGGCGTTGTAAGATGAGAAACAGTGAGCGACATAAGGCGATCCTTGAAGTATTGATTCGCCCGCCTATCTTAACACAGGAAGCGGCGATTGAGATAACGGGCGCCAATCGGCGGGGGTACGTAAAGTCTCGGCGATGACCCGGGTGTGATTAAGAATGGGACTAGAAGTAGTCCCAGTTCTAATTGCACCCGATGATCCTGAGACTAGGGCTTCAAATTGACCTCTTTCCTCAGGTTCGATACGATCATGCCTCACTAGCCCAGAGAGGAGACCACTTGAATGAAGGCGATTCGCGCACACGACTGGTGCGACCCGCGCGGCCTGGTAATCGATGAGATCCAGCGCCCCGAGCCGCAACCGGAGCAGATTCTGGTCAAGGTCCACACCGCCGCGCTCAACTTCCCAGACCTACTTCTAATCGCAGGCAAGTACCAGGTCAAACCGGAACTCCCTTTCACGCCAGGTCTCGAGGTCGCAGGGACAATTGAACAACTGGGCGACGGGGTCGACAAGTTCCAACTCGGGCAACGGGTGATCGCACCCGTCGGAATGGGCGGGTTCGCTGAGTACGCGGTTGCACCGGTCGGCGGAGCTCAACCGATGCCCGAGTCGATGAGCTACGATGAAGGCGCGGCTTTTCCTCTCGTCTACCAGACCGCCTACTTCGGCATCGCTTATCGGGGCCAGTTACAGCCGGGGGAGACTGTGTTGATCCACTCGGCCGCAGGAGGCGTGGGTCTCGCTGCCCTGCAGATTGCCCGTGCCCTGGGAGCGGGAAAAATAATCGCGACCGCCGGCTCCGATGACAAGCTTGAAGTTCTCAGGGGGCAGGGAGCCGACATCGCCGTGAACTATCAAACACGAGACTTCGTCGACATAGTAAAGCGCGAGACTGGCGGCCGCGGAGCAGACATCATCTATGATCCGGTTGGCGGCGAGCTGGCCGAACGTAGCACCAAGTGCGTTGCCTTCGAGGGCCGGATAGTGGTGATAGGCTTTACAAGCGGCAAGTTCTCAAGCTTCGCTTCGAATCACATCCTGATTAAGAACTACAGCGTGGTCGGGTTGCATTGGGGCTCATATCGCGATCACGATCCGGCAAAGATTCAACAAGCCTGGGAGGAGCTATTCGCGCTCTATGAAGGCGGGAAGCTGAAACCGGTGATCGGAGGCCGCTTCCCGATGGAGAGAGTCGCCGATGCGATGGAGTTGCTGGCATCGCGAAAGGCGGTGGGAAAGATAGTGCTGTATTGGTAGTCAGTGGTCAGAGGTCAGAGGTCAGAGGTCCGAGGTCCGTGGTCAGAAGTCAAAGAGGTCAGTTGTCAGTCGCTACGACTGAACTCCTGACCTCTGACTTC
>JBGPFL010000867.1:0-2716 GCA_041483295.1 Blastocatellia bacterium
GACCGCAACCAACTCGATGAGATTCTTGTTGACCAGCAAGTAGGTACCTTCGTTGCCGGGCTGAGGAGTGCCCTGGAGGGGAATTGCCGAAAGATAGAAGAGCGACAGCAAAATAATCGCTCCCCAACATCCGAGTCTGGTAGCAAGCCCGAGCACGAGCGAAAGCCCGACGAGCAGGAGCCCAAACTTGACCCCGCGATCTATCCACGGGCCCAACCCACCCTCCATCATTCGGCGCAACGGACCCGCAAGCGGCCCCGAAGCCGCTTTCAAATAGCCGGCCGCACTCCACGCCCCAAGCGGCTGACCATCAGCGCTCCACCCCGGCGTCATTAATTTGTAATAGCCCTCGTACAAGAAGTGCCAGCCGATCAAGGTCCGCAGCAATATCAACGCTACTTGCTGCATCGATGAAAGCGGTCGCTCATCAGTCAATGATCTCCACCCCACACATTTGTTGTTTCCACCGAAGACCAGCGGATGGTCAGGCTCGGGTACTCCTCTCTGAGACTGCAGCGCGGCCGTGATCTCGTCCGCACGCGCAACCGAATGACCTGCCACGGTGACACTCGCTACCTGTGCCTGAGCGCGAGTCGAGCTTACGGTTTGACAAGGTCTCACGCGCATCCCGCCGCGGTGAATCTTATGGCTAATGAGCGTCGTTGTCCACGCCGGGAAGGCCCAGCTCTTTTTGCCGGCGGCCCGTGCTCCTGTCTCTCTCCGCGAGGCGAGTGGTCTGACCAAAGCGTCGAGCGCATCCGTCTTGCGGAGAATCGTCTGCATATCGGACTCTCGGACTTCGCAGTTCAACTCTATTGGTATAGCCAAAGCTTGCCTGATTCGCTCGCCGATGCAAACCGGTCGACGGTCTATTCTACTAGAATTGTTACCGATAACAAGCAAAAATCGCGCATCGGCCATCACGCTACTCCAGCGCGAGGAGTTCGATCTCGTAGACCAGGTTCCCGGCCGGAGCATCGTGACTGCGAGGCTTCTCGCCGTAGGCCAGGTGGGCGGGAATCCACAGCCGCACCTTTTCACCAACCACCATCTGTAGCAGAGCCTCGCGCCAGCCCGGAATGACATCCGCGACGACGAAGACCGCAGGATGACTTGCCATCACCGTTGACTCGAACAGCGTACCGTCGGGCGTCCAACCGGAGACATGGAGAGTGACGCGGCTGGTCAGAGTAGGGTGCTCGGCTTGAGTGCCCTTCTTGAGTACCTGAAGGGCCAGGCCGGAGGCAGTCTTGACGGCGGTCTTCGGCGGAAGCTTCAGATCGGGCGGTGTCGGCGGGGCCTTGATGATCGCGAGCAGCTCGAGGTCGAAGGTGAGATCCTCATTCGGCGCCGCTTCGCCCGGCTCATGGGAGGTGAAGGTGAGACGCCCGGGAACCCAGATTCGCCTTTTTTCTCCGACCAGCATGTATCGCAGGGCAATGGCTACCCCCGGCATCGCGGCGCGCAGGCACTGAACTGAGGACTCGCCTTGAGGTCCCGAGCTCGAGAACAGGGTGCCGTCTCTCTTCCAGCCCGTGAAATTGGCTTTCACGCAATCGTTCTCCCTCGGATGCTGGCTGCCCCTGCCCCACTTGAGGATCTTCATGGCAACACCCGAGGCTGTCATTCGCGCGTGGGCGGGAGGAGCAGCCACATCCCGAGGCGCTTGAACGGGTGCCCGCTTAGGCGCCGACTGCGTCACTGCTGTGCAGGTACCCGTCATAGCGGTTGCGCGGTCCGGATGAGCGCAGCAAGCGACTGCAACAAAGAGCGCGGGCAAGAGCTTTGCTCCTCGTTCAATCAGTTGCCGCCGCCAACGAATGCTTTGTCCTCTCTGTGGCAAAGAGTTGGTCACCCTCAGCGCCTTTCGGTAGCCGCGCGTTGAATAGTTGAAGGCGAGCCTGGAACCGCAAAGCTGAGCGGTCCAGGCTTGCACCCCCTGGTTTATCGCGACTCATTGCGGTATCAGCCTGATGTAGTCGACAGCGATCCAGAAATTACTACTGCTCGCGTTCTTGCCGGTCACCCTGAACCTGAACGACTTATTCCCGGCGGACGTAAAGGCCATTGAGCCAAGGTCGATCTCCGGGTACGACGCCGACGATCCGAAGCCATCCACGAGCGACCCTTGATTCACGCCATTGCTGTCGAACTGCCAGATGCCCCGATTATTCAGCCGCTTGATGCGTACCCGAATATCATAGGTCCGAGCTTCCGGAACATTGACCGTGAAAGTTACGAAATCGTTAACCGCGTTGCCCTCTAGAATGACGCCTCGGCCGCCGCTGGTATTCGAATCGCTGAAGATGCGTTCGACATCGGGGGAACTGAAACCGGCAACCGGCAGTGATTCCGCCTCATAGGTAATTGTGCCGGAACCGGAACCGTACACCTCGAGCTCATAAATACGGGCCGCGCCGTCGGTGGTTTGAGTTGGCGTGGTCACGTTCAATCGAACGAACCGGGCTGCAGTCGGGGTGATGTTGTGAGTTGTAACACTCGCAGTGTTGCCGGTCACGGTGACTAAGGTGGTGAAGTTAGTCCCATCTGCGCTCACCTGAATATTGAAATCGCGGGTATTGAAGCTGGTGCTCTCCCCGCCTGCGCCTGCGTGCCTGATCACAAACTGGTCGACGTTGAAGCTGGCGCCCAGATCGACCTGCAGGAACCTGGGCGCTGTCAGAGAGCACCACTTGTCCGTGTTGCCGCCGGAGAC
>JBGPFL010000868.1:0-2709 GCA_041483295.1 Blastocatellia bacterium
CTGCTCGCCGCCCGAAAGTTCGAGGGGTTTATGATTTATCTTTTCCTCGAGCCCGAGCAGTTTCAGCACCTCGAGCCGGCGCTTCGGGTCTCCGCCGTTACTGCCATTCGAGTAGATGCGCTCGGCGAGTTTCAGATTGCCATCAGCGGTCAGCGTTGGGAAGAGGTTGAATCGCTGAAACACGAACCCGATCTTGCGGCGGCGGAGGTCCGTGCGATCGCTGTCTCGCATAGCGGTCAGGTCTTCGCCGTCGATGATCACTTGCCCGGAGGTCGGTTGAAGCATACCGCCTACGACGTGCAGAAATGTTGACTTTCCGCAGCCCGAAGGCCCCATTATAGCGAGATACTCACCCGCGCTAACAGAAAGGCTGACTCCGCGAAGCGCATGTACGTCTACCTTGCCTACGTGGTAGACCATTTTCAGATCGACAATCTCCAGAACTGGTTTCATATGCAAACGAACCTACTGCCCAGGCCGTCGGCCTGTCTCAGCGCCTTCTCAACCCTTTCAACGCCACTCGGCACTATTCATAACTCAACGCTTCGAGAGGGTCGAGATTCGCCGCGCGCATTGCCGGATAGAGGGCGCCCACAACGCCTCCGAGCACTCCGATGGCGGCGGAGATCAGAAGCCATCTTGGGATCAGATCGATCCGAAGCCGGGTGGCCGCTTCAATACCGTACTTGCCGATGACTGATGCGACGAAGCCCACGCCGACGCCCAGGGCGCTTATGACCGCGGCCTCTTTCTCTATTACCCCAACAATGAACGGTTTCGATGCGCCGAGGCTCTTCAGAATTCCGATCTCGCGTGTGCGCTCGATGATGGTCGTATACATTGCAAGCAGAATGACCAGCGTGCTGATAACCAGAGCCAGGCCAATCACAACGTCCAGGAAGACCTCTACCGGCTTCGAGCTTTGCGAGAATAACTCGGGCAGATCACTTGTGCGAATGAAGTTGTATCCAGGATACGTCTGTTTCAAAGTCTTAAGTACGCCGTCCGTCATCTCCGGCTTCTCAACTCGTATCATCACAAACGTGCAGTTGTTGACGCCGCCGAGGAGTTGCTGCAGTGTCGCAAGGGGTATCTTGACTCGAGCTAACTGGGAGGGCTCATAGACTCCAACTATGGTGAGCTCATGGCTAAGCACCTTTATTTTGCTGCCCACATCGACAGGCTTGCCGTCTTCCTGCATGGTGTTGGCCGCGTAAAACCGATCGACGATTGTTTCATACTCTGAGTCCGGGGTGCGGCCATCGCGAAGCCCGCGTCCCTTAACAATATTGAGTTGGGACGTCTTCACGAAGCTCTCGTAGTCGATGCCGTCAATCAACTCGAAGCCGAGCCCAACCCCGCTCGATTGAATCCATTCGCCTACCGGCGTGGTGGCAATCACGCCTGGAATCGGAGGCTTGGGTTGGAGGTCAGGATCCTCCGCTGTCGGCTTCACTCCGTTCAAGATCGCATCGGCGTAACGCGACCGTAGCATCAATGGGTTCGATGAGATCGAGATGGCTCCGGGAGGGTACATCCGAAGTTCCGCCTCGACATTTCCCTGTCGTTGAGCGGCGTCGCGGGTCATGCCTCGGGCAAGTCCCACGGTCAGTACGACCAGAACTACTCCGAGCGCAACACCGATGACACTGATTGCGGTGCGAAGCGGGCGTTGCCTGAGGTTGGCTGCGATGAGGCTGTCCATCTTCAACGGTAACGTTGTCCCGATTGAGGAGGCTTTCGAGTCTGCCCGGCGGAGGATTTCCGGGGCGCGTCCAGATCTATCTCTTCAAACTTTTCAGTGTTCTCGAGAACGAAGGTCCTGTTAGTCAATTCCACATCCGGCTGAATCGAATCCTTCTCAAACATCAGCGTGAGCTTGTATCCGTCATTCAACCGGTCGATGGTTACCCTGGTCGGCCAGGACAGGTTGCTGTCGGGCACCTTTACCCAATCCGAATAGGTTATGTCGCTCGCCAGTTTCCCGCTGCCGCTGTCGAAGACCTGTATGCGCGCCAGTGGAGTTTCAGGCTGAGTGCGGTCAAACCAGAGCTTACGGCTCAGTTCGAGCTCTGACTTGTCATTTCGTTCAACTACGTAGAGAACCGAGTAGCTTTTGACCACGCGGCGCTTACCCTTGCCGGGCTCTTCCTGCTTTATCTCTTCGCGAAAGACAGCAGTCCGGTCATTTACCTCCAGCGGTCTTATCAGAAGCGCTTCGGTGACGTGTTGCGGCCGCATGTTCACGACACCCCCAACTCGGTTTACATCGGCATTGCTGGAGCTATGAGTCCTGTCAGCGGCCATGCGTTCGTAGTCTTTCAGGTTGCTGCCAAAGAGGAATCGCTTATGGTCAGTCGGGTAATGCATCGCCAGTCGGAACTGCTGGCCATCGCTCACCATGTCGGCGACCTGCGAGTTAATGACCGGCGCCTTAACCACCAGGCGAATATTCGAAGGTCTCTGCAGACGCAAGAGGCCGTTACCCGCCGGAAAGTCGTCAACTTTGCTGTTCACTCCTGTAAAGTAGTTTCGAAGCGAAACCGTACCCTGAGCGCCGAGCGTCTTAACGCCTTGGTAGGCGTTTATCCTGTTTATCAGCGCATCGGTGGGGACGGATTCATTAGTGGGCAGTAGCGGTGGAACAGAGACTCTTCGTATGCATGCCGAGCCGAAAAGTGCTGAGATGATCAAACACGAGGCAAGAAA
>JBGPFL010000869.1:0-2693 GCA_041483295.1 Blastocatellia bacterium
ATGAAGTTGAATCCCAGATTGCTTATCAGCAGCAAGCGAGCAAGTTCCTCGAAGAGCCCGCGTTCAAGCACGCCGCGGAGTTGATTGCAGATCGCCGAACCGAAACCGGACAGGTTCGCGGAGGTGAAGAAACAAGCCTTGTGATGGGAACGCAGTTTGGTCCCTACGAAATCCTTTCGCGGCTTGGCGCGGGCGGAATGGGCGAAGTCTATCGCGCCCGTGATACAAGGCTGAGGCGCGAGGTCGCTATCAAGGTCTTGCGTGCCGCTTTCTCCTCTAATGCTGAAGGGCTTCGCCGCTTCGAGCAAGAAGCTCGCGCCGCTGGCGCTCTAAATCATCCGAACATCCTTGCCATCTTTGACATTGGCTCGCACGACAATGCGCCTTACGTGGTATCGGAATTGTTGGAAGGCGAGACACTGGGCAAGATAATCAGCGCCTCGACACTGAAGCAGGGTAAAGCAATTGATTACGCACGGCAGATAGCGCACGGGCTCGCCGCTGCTCACGAGAAAGGAATAGTCCACCGCGATCTCAAGCCTGAGAACATCTTCATTACAAGGGATGGTCGTGCAAAGGTCCTGGATTTCGGATTAGCCAAGCTCACGCAAGTACAACGTCCAGGAATGGCGCAGACAGGAGCCACAATGATTCCCTCCGATTCAGAGACAGAATCGGGAATGATACTAGGCAGTACGGGCTATATGTCACCCGAGCAAGTTCGCGGTGAGCCCGTGGATCATCGCTCCGATATCTTCTCATTCGGCGCCGTGCTCTACGAGATGCTAACAGGCAAGCGTGCGTTTCGACGCGACACACCAATAGAAACGATGAATGCTATTCTGACAGAAGAGCCTCCTGGACCATTAGAAACAGACCCGGAGGTGTCACCCGCGCTCGAGCGAATCATTCAGCACTGCCTGGAGAAAAGACCGGAGCAGCGGTTCCAATCGGCGAGCGATCTGGCCTTTCAATTAGAGTCGCTCTCGGTAGTCTCTGGCGCGAGTAAGGCAGAAGCGGCACCAATGTCAATGCCAGCCAGGCGTCATCTCTGGCAGATGCTCCTCCTCGGTCTCGCGTTCCTCACGGTGGGAGCAGTCGCCGGGATTCTCCTCTACAGCAATCTCCGAAAAGTTCCGCAACCTTCGTACAAACGCCTCACCTTTAGTCGCGGCACGATCTGGAATGCGAGATTCGCGCCCGATGGCCAGACCGTTCTCTACAGCGCCAGGTGGAATGGCAACCCGTTAGATGTCTTCTCGGCTCGCGCCGGAATATCGGAGTCGCGCCCGCTCAAACTGGACAACGCTGATTTGCTGGCGATCTCTGGCTCCAACGAACTGGCTGTCTTGCGCAACCGTCAATACCTCGGCCAGTACATCAGCCGGGGCACACTGGCTCGAATGCCGATTGATGGGGGCGCGGCGCGCGACATTCTCGAAGACGTGCAAGAGGCCGACTGGTCGCCGGATGGAACCAAGCTCGCGGTGGTGCGCTGGGTGAATGGGCAGAATCAGCTCGAATATCCCATTGGCAAAATGCTCCATAAAACAGCAGGCTATATCAGCCATCCGCGCATCTCGCCCAAGGGTGATCTGGTCGCCTTCATGGATCATCAGGTGAAAGGGGATAGTCGCGGATGGGTGGCGGTCGTAGACCTCACCGGAAAGAAGACGGTACTCTCAGGTGAATGGAGCGGTGAAGAGGGCTTGGCCTGGTCTCCGGCTGGAGACGAGATCTGGTTCACGGCAGGCAAGGCTGGGGATGCAAATGCTATTTATGCCGTGACCCTCTCCGGCCGGGAACGGTTGGTCATGCGGATGACCGTTCCGCTGATCCTGCATGATATTTTTCGCGACGGGCGTGTGCTGATCACCAACTACCATGACTCGCAAAACCTCATTGGCCGAGCCCCTGGAGAAACAAAAGAGCGCGATCTTTCCTGGCTTGATCTCGGAAGGCTTTCAGACCTTTCGACGAACGGCAAGGAGGTGTTATTCACCTATTGGGGAGAAGGATCGGGAACCAACTATGCGGTTTACTTGCGTCGAACAGATGGCACACCCGCCGTCCGGCTTGGCAACGGAACCTGGCCACGGCTATCACCTGACGGGAAGTGGGCGCTCGCGACCCTCTTCACGCCGCCGCAACTGGCGCTGCTGCCGACCGGCGCCGGTGAAACCAGATCGTTGGAGCGGGGCCCCATCGAGGAATACAGTAACGGAGCTTGCTGGTTCCCGGATGGGAGGCAAGTCGTCTTCCAGGGCCGGGAACCAGGCCACGACTGGCGCTGCTACGTTCAGAGCATCGAGGGCGGTCCTCCTCGTCCCATCACGGCTGAGGGAACAACCGGGACTTCACAAGGAATCCTCATCTCACCGGATAGCAGATTCGTAATCGTATCGGATGCTCAGCATCAGCGGTCTTTCTACCCGGTGGAAGAAGGCGCGCCGCAGCCGATTCTGTATCTGGAGAGCGAAGATGAGATCATCGGTTGGAGTAGTGACAGACGATCGCTCTACCTCGCTCGAACCCAGGAGATGCCGATCAGAGTATATCGGTTTGATCCCGCGACCGGGCGCAAAGAACTGCTCAAAGAGGTCATACCTGCCGACCCCGCCGGTATCTTCTGGCCCAACTCGATTCTCATGACCCCAGATGGAAAGGGGTATGTTTACTCGATCAGGCGCGTG
>JBGPFL010000870.1:0-2692 GCA_041483295.1 Blastocatellia bacterium
ATCATGCCCTCCCGAGCATTGACTGCGAAAGTAGCCGTCCTAACCTGGGCGGTACGGAACGGGGCTAAGCCCCCTTTGATTACGATAGTCTATGGAATCTAGAAGTCACAGTTAATTGACCGCACAGGGTCGATTCCAGCCGTTCAGGACACAGAAATAACTTTGCACCAATGCCCATAGATTTGCCCGGTTTGAGGAGCCAATCACCGTCCAGCCAAGCGCGATATCGTCGACAAAGGGAAGCTCGGGAAGATTACGCTGGTTCGGACCTGGTGGCACGGCAACGGCTACCACCTGCGCAAACCAAATTTCACCGAGAAGCCGGCGGGCCTGGACTGGAAGGCCTTCCTGGGGCCGGTGAAGTACCGCGAGTTCAACGCCCATCAGTTCTACAACTGGCGCGCATATTTGGATTTCGGAGGCGGCCAGATCACCGATCTCTTCACGCACTGGATCGACGTCGTACACTGGTACCTCAATGAGGATCTGCCGATCTCGGCGACTGCGGCCGGGGGTGTCTACCACTACAAAGACGGCCGGACCGCTCCCGATACAATCGGGATTCAACTCGAGTATCCCGGTGAGTGGGCGGCGACCTTCGAAGCTACGCTCGCCCCAGGAGCCAGCGGAGCGTCGATTGAGTTTATGGGTACCGGGGGACGATTGGAGATTGACCGCTCGGGGTACACGTTTCGGGAGGCGACGCCGCGAGGAGCCACACCCGCCGAACCCATCGTGCGCAAGGCTACCACGCGACTCGAGTCGGATCATGCCAAGAATTTTCTGGCCTGCATCAAGTCGCGCCAGACGCCGAATTCCGACGTCGTTGGCGGGCACCGCGCCGCCCTGGCTTCACATCTCGGGAAGATGGCTTACTTGAAGAAGCAGCGGATCGCCTTCGACCCGTCGAGCGAGAAGGGCATGGTGATTGCGTCTACCAGGTCGCCGGAGAAGATGGCCGGATCAACGAGATAACGCTGACTCACTTAATCACTATGTTGACCAGCTTTCGCGGGACGACGATTACCTTCACAATGTCGTGCCCGGAAGTCGCTGCTCGAACCTTTTCGTCGGCCAGGGCGGCTTCGCGCAATTTGTCGTCGCTCAGGTCAGCCGCTACGAACAGCCTGCTCCGCAACTTGCCGTTCACTTGCACGGCGACTTCGATCTCCTCTTCGCGAGCAAGCTCATCGCTGAACTCGGGCCAGCTTGCTTGAGCAACGCTGTGCGAGTGGCCGAATGCTTCCCAAAGCTCTTCGGCAATATGAGGTGCGAACGGCGCAAGCATGCGGATCAACGCCTCTATTGCTCTGTAAGCGACAGACAAATCCGTAGTACTGGGTGAGCCGTTCTTCTCAGCAGCCTGGTCGAACGCATAGAGTTCGTTCGTCAATTCCATCAGCGACGAGATGCAGGTATTCAGGTGTAATCTTTCCTCAAAGTTCTCGGTTATGGACCGAATGATCTGGTGGGTTCGTCGCCGTAGCCTTCGCTCAGTCGGACTCGCCGAGCTCCGAGTCTGAGGCGAACTCCCGAGAACTTCTGTTGCGCGCAAGGCTTCGTACTTTTGTTGATCTGAGAAGGAATCGGCCGTGCGCCATTCGTCTATGTGGCAATGCCACTTGTAAGCGATGCGCCACACGCGCTGCAAGTAGCGGGCGGCGCCCTCAAATCCGGTGTCCGACCACTCTTTGTCTTTGTCGGGCGGCCCGGCAAACAGCACGAAGAGGCGCAAGCTGTCTGCTCCGTGTATATCGATCATCTCGATGGGGTCCACGGCGTTCTTCCGGGACTTTGACATCTTTTCGACGCGGCCGATCTTCACAGGATTTCCGCACCGTTTGCACTTCTTGTCCTCGGTCACCTGCTCCGGAAACAACCAGTCGTGGTCAGGGTTCGGACACTGATATGTCTCCTTGCATACCATCCCCTGAGTCAACAATCTGGTCACGGGCTCATCTAACTTGACCAGTCCCAGATCGCGCATAACCTTCGTCCAGTAACGCGTGTAGATCAAGTGTAACACCGCGTGCTCGATGCCGCCGATGTACTGATCTACCGGCATCCAGTACTCGACTATCGTCGGATCGAACGGCATCCGGTCGTTGTGCGGATCGCAGTAGCGGAAGTAGTACCAGCACGAATCGACGAAGGTATCCATCGTATCCGTGTCGCGCCGCGCTGCGCCCCCGCACTTGGGACAAGAGACGTTCACATATTCCGGAACGTGATCCAGCGGCGACCCGCCAACCATATTCAGGTTTACATTCCGAGGCAACACGACCGGCAATTGGGCGTCGGGCACAGGCACAATGCCGCAGGTGTCGCAGTGGATCATCGGAACGGGCGTGCCCCAGTAGCGCTGGCGTGAGATGCCCCAATCACGCAGCTTGAAGGTGATCGAGCCGCGGCCGAACCCGTGAGCTTCGGCGTACTCGGTCATCAGTCGATTGGCCTCTTTCGAAGACAGGCCGCTCCACTGCCCGGTGTTGATGGTGATGGTCCACTCGTCGTCGGCTGCCTGCATGTGCTCGAGTGAGATCTCGCGGCCGTCGGCAGTCAACTTGATCTGGCGAAAAGGTAAGGCATACTTGCGCGCAAACTCGAAGTCGCGCTGATCGCCCGAAGGCACCGACATGATCGCACCGGTGCCATATTGAATCAGCACGAAGTTGGCGATCCATATCGGCAG
>JBGPFL010000871.1:0-2690 GCA_041483295.1 Blastocatellia bacterium
AGTTCACCCCCGACTTGCTGCCGGCGGACGTGACCGGATCCTTCTTGTACGATCAGCGCACCCACGACTTCACGTTTCGGGCTGGCCCGATCTTCACCAATCTGTTGCTGGCCGACGAGATCAACCGGGCGACCCCGAAGACCCAGTCGGCGCTCCTCGAAGCAATGCAGGAAAGGCAAGTGACTGTAGGAGGTGAAACCTACAAACTCGAAGGCGTCTTCTTCGTGCTCGCGACCCAGAACCCGATCGAGATGGAGGGTACCTACCCGCTGCCCGAGGCTCAACTCGATAGATTTATCTACAAGCTCATCATTACTTATCCCAGTCGTTCCGAATTGATCGAAGTCCTGAGGCGCACGACTTCCGAAGATGCCCTGCAGGCAGAGATCGTCCTCTCGCCCGATGATCTGCTCGAGATGCGAAGCCTGGTGCGTGAAGTCATCATCGCACCGCACGTCGAAGAACTTGCGGCAGAACTGCTCATGAGGACCCATCCTGAGAGCGACGGGGCTCCGGACTCAGTTACCAAGTACGTGCGCTACGGCGCCAGCCCGCGCGGCGCGCAGGCAATCGTTCTTACAGCGAAGGCGAGAGCCTTGCTTGCGGGCCGCTACAATGTGAGCACGGCCGACATCCTGGCCGTGGCTAAACGATCGCTCAGGCATCGCATCATCTTGAACTTCGAAGGCGAGGCCGACGGGATAAGCACCGACGACGTTCTGGATCAGGTTTTGGAATCAATGTCCCAGGGCGGCAGGCTCGCGGGCGCGCGTGAAGCGTAGAGCCGCTCCCGGAGAGCCTTCCTGCCGACTCGACCGTGCAGCCGGGACTGCGGTCCAAAATGAGCGCAGCTAAAAATGGCCGCGCCGTACACTATGGCCAATTCACTTCTCGATCCCGCGTTCTTGCGAAAACTCGAACGGCTGAGAATTGCGGCTCGGCGAGCCTTTCCCGGCATCACCCGAGGCGAACGTCGCTCGACCCGTCGAGGCTCGTCCGTGGAGTTTGCTGACTTCAGAAAGTATGAAGTGGGCGACGACTTCCGGTACGTTGATTGGAACATCTACGCGCGACTCGAACGCTTGATACTCAGGCAGTTCGTCGAAGAAGAAGACGTTAGAATAGACATCCTCATTGACCAAAGCCGTTCAATGCACTTCGGCCGGCCGATCAGCAAGTTCGACTGCGCTCGAAAGGCAGCGGCTGCACTTGCCTTCGTTGCCGTCACGAGTCTCGACCGAGTCGGCGTGTCGGCCTTCGACTCAACGATCAGAGCGAAGATGAGGGCGATGCGCGGGCGAGGCCGCTTGCTGTCCTTGCTCTCGTTCCTCGCAGGGCTTTGCGAGGGCGAGCACCCAGAACCAGGCGCAGATGTGCGAGACCCCAAAGGCGAAGAACCTGGACGCCAATCCAGGACGCAGACTCAAGTAACAGAGAAAGGGGTTGAGACCAATCTCAGCTCGGTGTTGAGAGGCTATCAGAAGGTCACCTTGAGGCCCGGCATCTTGTTTGTCATATCTGACTTTCTCGACCCGGGTGACTTTCGCAGCGAAATGAAGTTGCTCGCAAGCCGAGGATTCGATCTGAATCTCATCCAGGTGCTCGCTCCGGAAGAGATGAAGCCTGAAGTCGGAGGCGATCTGTTGCTGGTCGATTCGGAGACAGGTGAAGCCCGCGAAATAACCGCTAACGAGCGTGTGGTCGCGGCCTATCTCTCCGCGCTCTCGCAGTTCACCAGGTCCCTCGAATCATTCTGCCGGGCGAATGCCATAGGATACACTCTGATAACGGCTGACATCGCGTTCGAAGACGTGCTGTTCAGAAGTCTGATCGAGAGCCGCATGGCAAGTTGAGTCGAGTGTCGACGGGTTGTCTAGAGGTTCGCAGCGCGACCCGCCAAAAGAGAGTTTGCAGGTTCTCTACCTGGAGTGCTAGAGAGCAGTTCGGGATTACGCAAGAGGGAAGCCAGGAGTGTGGACGACGGCAAATCTGCTGACCGCGGCTCGTATAGTTCTAATAATCCCGTTTCTGTATCTGATCCAACAGGGGAGACTGGGACTCGCGTTGATTGTCTTCTTCGCCGCCGGCATCACCGACTTCTTCGATGGTTACGTGGCTCGCCACTTCCATCAGCAATCAGTGCTCGGCCGACTTCTCGATCCGATGGCCGATAAGCTGCTCACCACCGCTTCGTTCGTGGTGCTGGCTCTCGCTCACGAATCGTTCCCCTCGATTCCAGTCTGGCTTGCCGCTGCGGTAGTCGGCCGCGACGTGGTCATTCTTTTGGGATCGCTGGTGGTCTACCTGGCGACGCGGTTTACAGAGTTCAAGCCCACGATGCTTGGAAGAGTCAATACCACTGTTGAGTTTTGTTTCATCTTCGCGTTCCTGGTTCTTCATACCGCCGGAGTGCTGACTTGTCTCATGCCGCTCTCCTACTGGATTGTGTTAGCCTCTGTAGTTCTGTCCGGAGGCGACTACCTAATCGAAGGGTTGAAGATCATCAGGAATCATCGAAGGGCGTAAGCGAAATGCGAAATGCGGAATGCGAAATGCGAAATGCGGTTTTGGAGTAAGGGACTGCCAATTCACTTTCGCGGTGCCAATTGTCCGCATTTCGCATTTCGCATTTCGAAATCAAGGGGTCACTGTTGCTCTTTAAGTCATTTGCACTCACGGCACTCGTTGGG
>JBGPFL010000872.1:0-2634 GCA_041483295.1 Blastocatellia bacterium
CCCCCGGCTTCTACACAGGCTACGGGGTGAAGACCATACCAGGAGTTCGAGAGGCGATAGAGGAGAAGCTGTGGGGCGAAGTCGAGCCTCAGATGAAGCGAGCCGGCGCGACCTTGCAGGGATTCTCCGCCCAGGTGGATGCCGCGACCCGAATACTTGACGGCAAGTAGAGTGCAATCAAAACTGGGACTCAAGGTCGCGGCGGCGTCGGGTCTCATTAACACCTCGATTCATCGAGGTGTATGGCGGGCTCGCTAACAGGCTTCAAGATCTGTTGCTCGAGCGCATGCGCACGGGGCGTTCCGGCAACGAGGTGCTTGCCGACACGCTGGCGGCGATGAAGACCGCGGGGATCAACGGGACCGTCTATACCCACCCCATAGGGGACCATGGCCACGGCGCGGGTCCGCTTATAGGCTTATGGGATCGTCAGCAGGGAGTGCCGGGCCGGGGAGACGTTTCGCTCGTGCCGGGCTCGTGGTTCTCGATCGAATTGCAGGCGACTACGCCCGTTCCCGAATGGGGAGGCAAAGAGTTGTGGGTCGGTCAGGAAGAGGATGCCGTGTTGGATGGATCGGGCCGCGGTTCATGGGTGTTGAAGCGGCAGACTGCGTACCACCTTGTGAAGTGACTCCTCTCCCCAAGAACTTTGCCTGTTCCAATGGTTTGTGGTCTCTGGTTTATGGTCTCTGGTTCAGTGTTTCTGTGTGCAGCCTCAAACCAAAAACCACAAACCAGAAACCAGAAACCACAAAGTAGCGTTAGACTCAGGTGATGATCTCACGCGAGACGCCAAACCGGAGGAATTATCGCAACGCCCTCCTCAGGATATTGCGAGGCTCACTGATCCTCATGGTCTTGCTGGCGGCGGCCGGCTTCTTCGCATTGCGCCAGTACGAAGCAGCGGTCACGTTTCACCCCGTGCGCTACGCTGAGGGACCAGGATGGAAACTGCCTTCAGGTGCGGATGATGTCTGGTTTGCGACAGCACACGGCAAACATTTGCATGGTTGGTTCGTTAAGGCAGCACAACGAACCGCCCCGGCGACGATCATCTACTTTCACGGTAACTCCGGAAACATTACCAACGTCGGCTGGATCGGATCGGCGCTTGCGTCGCGAGGCTTCGAGGTTTTGTTGATCGACTATCGGGGCTACGGCAGAAGCGAAGGCGAGGTGACCGATGAGAGTGGCATCAACGCCGATGCAGACGCAGCCTATGATTATCTGGTAAAGGAACGCGGCGTGAGTCCGGAGCGGCTGGTGCTATTCGGGCAGTCGCTCGGGACGACGGCGGCGGCAGACCTGGCCTCGCGACGAGCCTGCCGGGCATTAGTGCTCGAATCGGGCCCGAGTTCAGCGAGCGATATGGCTCGAGTCATGTTGCCCTGGGCTCCTCGATGGCTGCCCGCGCTCGCGAAGAATCGCTTCGAGTCGGCTCGCAAGCTGGCTGCCGTTCATTGCCCCGTGCTGATAACTCATGGGTCGAACGATAACGTAATTCCCGTCGAGCAGGGCCGCACGCTCTATGACGCTGCGAATGAGCCCAAGCGGTTGATTATCGTGCGGGGCGCGGGCCATGACGTCTCCGGCTTCGCGGGAGATGGGTACATGGATTCGGTGGCTGGTTTTATTCGAAGGACATTCGACGGTCAACGGTGAATCGCCCGCCGTCCTCAGCGATTCCTCTCCATCATTTCCACGAACCTATCGAACAAATACGAAGCGTCGTGCGGGCCCGGCCCGGCCTCCGGATGGTACTGGACCGAATAGAGTGGAAGGGTCCGGTGCCTGAAACCCTCAACGGTGTTGTCGTTCAGGTTGAAGTGAGTGATCTCACAATCAGAAGGCAGCGACTCGGCGTCGACGGCAAAGCCGTGGTTCTGAGCGGTGATCTCGACCCGTCCCGTAGTCAGGTCTTTGACCGGCTGATTGCCGCCGTGATGGCCGAAGGGTAGTTTGTAGGTGCGTCCGCCAAACGCCAATCCCATCAGTTGGTGGCCCAGGCAGATTCCAAACATCGGGAAACGCTCCATAAGCGTTCGGATATTGGCGACGATATCGGTGAGCGGCTCCGGATCGCCCGGTCCGTTAGACAGCCATATGCCGTCCGGATTTAAGGCAATTACCTCTTCGGCGGACGTGTGCGCGGGTACGACTGTTACGCGACACCCAAGCGCCGCCATGCTGCGAAGGCTGTTGTGCTTGAGTCCGAAGTCGTATGCGACCACGTTAAAGCGAGTCTCGAACTCATCGCTCGACCCTTGCCGAGGCGCAGGGTGCAGCTGACTCGGAGATCCGTACGCCTGCGACTGATCGTCGGTCCAGACGTACGGCTCGCTGCAGGTCACCACTGATGCGAGATCCAGTCCCACCATTTCCGGTGCGTTGCGAGCTCGCTCGATCACATCCGCTTCTCCGGCCGTCCGGGTTGAAAGGCATCCACGCATGGACCCTCGCTCGCGGATGTGGCGCACGAGCGAGCGAGTGTCGATGTCTGAGATGCCGGGGACGCCGTTCCGCTCCAGGTAGTCTTCCAGGGATTCTTCGGACCTCCAGTTGGAGGCCGCGCGTGAGAGCTCTCGCACGATGAAGCCTTCGGCGAACACGCGGCGAGATTCGACGTCTTCGACG
>JBGPFL010000873.1:0-2634 GCA_041483295.1 Blastocatellia bacterium
AAGGCGCTGGAACACTCCGAACAGTTTGTTCGCGTAGCGCATGTCGAAGCCGACTCCGTTGTCGCGAATGAAAACCACAGCTTCGTTGCCGCCGTTTGAGCTCCCGATCTCGATTCGCGCGTTATCCCGGGTCCGGGTGTACTTAACCGCATTCGACATCAGGTTGGTTAGCACGAGGCGGAGCATTGCCGGATCGCCCGTGACTTCGGGGAGGGCGCCGATGTTCCAGACAATCGAGCGCCCTTTGGTGTCCACCTGCAGTTCGCGCTGGGCTTCGGTCACGAGGCGGTTGAGGCTCACCTGCGCCGCTCTCATCTCGGCGCGGCCCATTCGGGAGAAGGACAGAAGGTCGTCGATCAGTCGGCCCATCTGCTTCGCCGCCTGCGAGATGATCTCCAGGTATCCCAGGCTCTTTTCGTCCATCGAAGGCGCCGCATGCCTTCGGAGCAATTCCACAAAGCCATCTATGTGGCGAAGGGGCGAGCGGAGGTCGTGTGACACAGAGTAGCTGAAGGCCTCTAGTTCCTTGTTCGCCGCTTCCAGTTGAGCTGTGCGGTCCCGGACTCTCACCTCCAGGTCCACATTCAGCTCGCCTGTCTCTCCACACAGAGCGCGATTCTGGAGACGATCGTTCTTTAACCTCAGCCGGCGCACTTCCATCCCCCGCTTGAGCGCCGGCAGGAGGAATGTGATATTGAGCGGCTTTGAGATGTAATCGAAAGGGCCGGCCTTCATTGCATTCACCGCGGCCTCTACAATTATTTGCCCGCTCATTACCAGGATGACCAGGTGCGGGTCTATTTCCAGGGCTCTTGCGATCACGGAGACGCCATCGGTCTCCGGCATCATGAAAGATGTCAGGAGCAGGTCGAAGTCCTGGTCCCTCAAGTGTCTTAGCGCGTCGGGTGAGGATCCGGCTACAACCGTCTCGTAGCCTTGCTCCGCAAGGGTCTCGAGCAGGCTGTCGGCCCACTCGCCTTCATCATCGAGTATGAGTATACGACCCGTTTGAAGCGTAGACATCCTTGGTCCCCTTCTTAAAAACCCAATGTATCTCAAAGTCACGGGGAAGGGATGGACGGTTCAAGTCCAGCCTTGTTCCTCCAGCAGCCCCTGCTGGAGTGAACAATCACCCACTCTCGCAGGTGGGATGCGACGGCCCCCGTCGTCGTTAATCGACTGGACCTGAACGATCCACCCCCTCGCGCGTGGAATCCGACCGCGTCAAGCTAGGACGCAGCTGCAACTCGCCCCATCCTGTGCGAAGACTTGAGCGAAATGATGAACGACCTGATCTCGAGCCGGTTCATCACCTGCATCTCATACCCATGTCCCTGGGCAATGGCGCGTATGCCTATCCACTCGGATTCGGAGACCCGAAGAAAAGCATCCACCACCTTCGGGTCGAAGTGAGTGCCGGCGCTCCTAACAATCTCCCTGCGCGCACAGTCGTACCCTGCCGCGGCCCGGTAAGGCCGGTCGCTGGTTATGGCGTCAAAAGCGTCGGCAACCGCAAAGATGCGGGCGTTAACGTGAATCTCGTCGCCGTGCAACCCGAGAGGGTAGCCGGCTCCGTTGTACTTTTCGTGGTGCTGGCTTACGACGGGGCGCGCGCCCGAAAGGAAGTCTATCCTCTCGATAATGCGGAGCCCGTGATTGATATGCTCGCGCATCTCGATCCACTCGGCTTGAGTGAGCGGCCCCGGCTTGAGCAGTATCGAGTCGCGCACTCCTATTTTGCCGATGTCGTGCAGCATCGCACCTTGCTCCAATCCGATCAGAAGGCCGTGTGTGAGCCCCATCTCCCTCCCCAGCCGAAGGCAGTACGCGACCACGCGTCCGGAGTGCCCATGGGTTTCGCAGTCGCGCGCTTCGAGTGCTTCGTCGAGCGCCCCCAGGGTCGCGCGATAGTTAGTGTAGAGCGCTTCAAGCGTCTCGTTCAGCGTGTCATTGACCGATCGGAGCTCGAGGGTTCTTTCCCGCACCTCGTTCTCGAGTTCGTGCTCGTGCTCGCGCCTTGCGACCAGGAGCTCCTGAAAGAGCAACGCGCGCTCCACTGCCACTTCCAGCCGAGCCAGATCGAAAGGCTTGACGATATAGTCGAAGGCGCCCCGCCTCATCGCCTCGATAGCGGACTCGATGTCCGTTTGCCCCGACACCATCACAACCACCATCTCAGGCCAGCACCTTCCCGCGAGCTTGCAAAACTCCAATCCTGAGCGGCCGGGCATGTTGATGTCGATCAATAACAGGTTGAATGGGCTGACCGACAGGATCCGGCTGGCCTCCTCGGCAGTCGAGGCGGTCAAACACAAGTAGCTGCTGCCCAGAGCGGTGACGATGAATCTGCGAACCTGCTCATCGTCATCGACTATCAGAATGGAGGCTTGCTTGTTGGTCATTAATTGCTCCTTGTTCCCACTCAATCCCAACTCGGCTGATGAGGTCCGGCAGCGGCCCATTCGGATAGCCCTCATCGTTGAACTCCTCGTGATCCGGGACATCAATGCACTCTTTGCGGTCTTCATCCCCTCTGACTGTTGTCCTGTCTCTCGGTCGCGCCCGCGGCCTCATCTCTTCCCGAAGCTCCTCAGCATGCCGCGGCGCGTTCGGGCACCCAGGCGCGGCTGCGTA
>JBGPFL010000874.1:0-2633 GCA_041483295.1 Blastocatellia bacterium
CCCGCCAGCATTCCGGAGATTCCCATAGCCATCACGATGTTGCGCGAGACCGAAATACCGCCGTACTCGGCTGCCGAGGCGCTGATCCCAACCGCCCGCAGTTCGTAGCCCCATTTCGTCTTCCAAAGAAACACCCACACGACCACACACATCAAGAGTGCAAGTAGAAACGCCATGTTCAGCGGCACATGCACCGGGAAGCTTATGCCCAGAGGGGCCAGCAGCGCGTGCATGCGAGGAATGTGAGGACCGGTGACGACCCCGTCGTTCAGCTGCGCGATAGACAGACTCTCCAGTATCGGATCGCCGGGTTGGCGATAGTGATATTGAGTCAGGTAGCTGACAATGGCCAGGGCGATAAAGTTCATCATGATGGTTGTGATGACTTCGTGCGCGCCGAACCTGGCCTTCAGCACCCCTGGAATGGCGGCCCACACGCCGCCGGTCAGAACGGCCGCCAGCATCGCAAGGATCACCAGGATCAACGCCGGCCATCCCGCCAGGACGATTCCAACCCAGGCCGCGGCGAACGCCGCAGCTACCAGTTGTCCCTCTGCCCCTATGTTCAACAACCCGCATCTGAACGCGACAGCGACCGCCAGCCCTGTGAAGATGAGCGGCGTCGCATTGAACAGCGTGTAGCCGAATCCCTCGATCGAGCCGAAGGCGCTCGCAAAGAACAGCTCGTATACCACAAGAGGACTGTCGCCGACGATCCACACGATCACGCCGCCCACGAGGAAGGCCGCGAAGACGGCAATCAGTGGAAACATCAATTCCTGAAGAAGTCTCTTCATCCGATTCCTTATCAGGCGGTTCAGCGGCCGCCCTGGGTACGAACAGAGGCGCTTACTCTCCGCCGGTCATCATCAAGCCGATCTCCTGTTCGCTGGCCTTCTTGGGATCGACCTCGCCGACAATGCGGCCGTCGTAGATCACGATTACCCGATCGCTCAAGCTCCGCACTTCATCAAGCTCGGCCGATACCAATAACACTGCGGCCCCGGCGTCTCTCAAATCGATCAACTGTCGATGAATGAACTCGGTCGCACCTATGTCGACGCCGCGAGTCGGCTGAGCAACCAGGAGCAGTTTGGGCTTAATGTCGAACTCGCGAGCGACGATCAGTTTCTGCTGATTGCCGCCTGAGAGCGCCGACGCCGGCAGCGTTATGTTCGGCGGGCGCACGTCGAATTCGCGTACCAGCCTCCTCGCGCGTTCCTCGATCACTTCGCGATTGAGCACGAAGGTCCCGGAGATCGGGCGCTCACGATGAACCCCGAGAATCGAGTTGCTTGCGAGATCGAAGCTGAGCAGGAGGCCGCGACGATGCCGGTCCTCAGGAATGTGAGCGATGCCGCGCCGCTTTCGGTCGCGCGAGTTGAGATCGTTGATTGACCTTCCCTCGAGCATTACGTCGCCGGAGGATTGCCGCCTCAAACCGGCAATGATCTCGATCAGCTCCGTCTGGCCGTTTCCTTCAACGCCCGCAATACCCAGCGTCTCTCCGGCGCGGACCTCGAACGATACGCCATCCAGACGAGAGCGCCCGTGAGCATCATGAAAAGTGAGGCCGCGCACTTCGAGCACTGCCCCGGTGGGTGATGCGTCTTTCTTTTCCACCCTCAGGAGCACCTCGCGCCCAACCATCAATCGCGCCAGCCCCTGGGCCGTTGCTTCCGAAGTGGGCAGGTCTCCAACCACGCGGCCGTCGCGCATCACGGTTATGTTGTCGGACAGCGCCAGAACTTCGCCAAGCTTGTGAGTGATGATAATGATCGTCTTGCCCTGATCCCGAAGGCCTCGCAGGATTGCGAAGAGCTCCGCGACCTCCTGGGGCGTCAGCACGGCGGTGGGTTCATCGAGTATCAGTATTCGAGCCCCGCGATAGAGCGTCTTTAGTATCTCGACTCGCTGCTGCTGACCCACTGACAGGTCCGCGATTCGGGCGTCGGGATCGATCTTCAAGCCATGCTGTTTGGATAGCTCGCTCACTCGAGCTCGAGCCTTGCGGTAGTCGATGGACAGGCCCGCGAGCGGCTCGGCGCCGAGAATAATGTTCTCAGTCACGGTGAGCGGCTCAACCAGCATGAAGTGCTGATGCACCATTCCGAGCCCAAGCGCGATGGCATCGCCTGGGCTCTCGATCTTAGTCGTCCGTCCGTCGATCAGGATCTCGCCCGCATCGGCGTTGTAGAAGCCGTAGAGGATGTTCATCGCAGTCGATTTGCCGGCGCCGTTCTCGCCGATGACCGCGTGAATGGAGGCGGGGCGAATAGCGAGAGTTATCGAATCGTTGGCCAGGACTTCGCCGAAGCGTTTGCTGACGCCGCGCATTTCAACTGCGTAGTTGACGGCTTCACTCATATATGAGGTGTTGCGGCGGAATGCTCTCGATCAGAGTTACGCGCACCGAGATCCCGCAAAGAGCTTGATGAGGCGGCGTTATGATAATTGATTGGCGGTGGGATGGGAAGCGGAAAGAAATGCGAAATGCGAATTTCGAAATTCGCATTTCCATTTCTTTGTGGGCTGATTTACTTGAGGACTCTTGCCGACAGGACGACGATCAGTCCCTTGTCGCCCATCGAGGTGGTTCCTACCACCACCTTTTCGCCTTCGCGCACTGAGAC
>JBGPFL010000875.1:0-2624 GCA_041483295.1 Blastocatellia bacterium
CGCTCTGATGGAGCAGGGTGCCCTTACAGAAGCGATCGGCGCCTATCAGAAGATGATCGACATGAAGCCTGGCCCGCAGTCGTATAGCCGGGCGGCGCACGTGCGATGGCTGAAAGGGGACCTTTCGGGCGCGATCGAGTTGATGCGAATGGCTGCGGGCGCAGGCAGCCCCCGCGATGGGGAATCGGCTGCGTGGGCCTACTCACGGCTCGCCAATTATGAACTGCAGGCGGGGGCAATGAAGAAGGCGCGGCAGGCGTGCGAGTCGGCATTGATGTTCAAACCAGACTATGCCCCGGCTCTTCTCGTGCGAGGCCGCATACTGGTGGCCGACGCAAAGTATGCTGAAGCGATTGAATCGCTGAAGCGGGCCGCTCAGTTCAATCCACTTCCGGAATATCAGTGGGCGCTTGCGGATGCGTTGAGAAGTGCGGGTAGCACTGATGAGGCTAGCCGCGTTGAAGACGACCTCATCCGTGGAGGGGAAGCGGGCGACCCGAGAACCTTCGCTCTCTACCTCGCCACTCGGCGAGAGCGCACTCAACAGGCTGTCGAGTTAGCACAGCGAGAGCTCGAAACGCGCGCGGACGTCTTCACTCTCGATGCGCTCGCATGGTCGCTGGCTGCGGCCGGGAGAAAGGTCGAAGCCCGCTCTCGAATCACTGAAGCGCTGGCGGAGGGAACCTCAGACGCGAGGCTGTTCTATCACGCCGGAATGATTGCGGCATTGAACAGTCAGAAGAAAGAGGCTCGCCGATGGCTGGGCAAGGCATCGTCAATCAAGCAGATGCTTATGCCGAGCGAACGAGAACAATTGTCGAAGCAACTTGCTGCACTGTGAATCGCTGAGCAAGTTGATTGACCAACTCCCCTCATCATCGAGACACGCTTCAGAGGGTTGAGACTCGATGCGTGTTGCTCGGGGGGGGCCGACTGCAGTTTCAGAGATTCACACAATCACTAACTAAACCAGGAGGAAGAGTTTCATGAGTAAGCTGTTTATGAGTCTGAAACGAGGTGTTGCACTGGCGCTGATAGCTCTGATACCGAGCTCAGTCTTTGCATCGAGTCACATGGATGCGCCCTTAATCACCTTGGATCCAGCGGCCAACACGACCGATGTTTACGCGTTCGTTCAGCAAGAGAACGGCGTCAAGGTATTGGTGACCGCGCTGGGCGTATACCCACATCAAGAGCCCGGCATCGGTCCCAACAAATACAACTTTGACGACAACGTCCTCTACGAAATTCATGTCTCGACCGGCGGCGACCTGGCGGCTGGGCGCGCGACCTTCAGCTACCAGTTCCAGTTCGACACCGCGTTCAAGAATTCCAATACTATTCTGCAGTCCTATCTCGGCGTTGTTCAGAACGTCGATGATGCGGCGCAGAACCTGACTCAAACCTACACGGTCACCAAAGTGGATGATCGTACCGGACAAAAGACCGTCCTCGGCGTCGGCATCGTTCCGCCGAACAATCAGGGCAATGCAACCCCCTTCTACAATAAGGGTGACAATGGTGAGAACCCCGCAAAGGACGGCGTGGCCCTCGCAGCTAATCTCGATCGCTACACCAGGCAGTCCGTCGTCGCGCTTTCGAGAGGCTACACCGCATTTGCCGGCCAGCGAGATGATGGCTTCTATGCCGACGTCCAATCGGTCTTTGACCTGCTTAAGATTCGCAATCCGGGCAAGGATTCGCAGGGAGGATTCAACATTCACCTGATGGCCCTTGCAATCCCGCTCAGCGAACTTGGCGGAGACCTGCAGATAGTCGGCGTCTACGCGACTACGAGCCGGGAGCGCGTCAGGATCCTAAGGGAGGATCGGGATAAGAAGAAAGGCGAATTTATCCAGGTAGCCCGTCAGGGCAATCCACTGTTCAACGAGGCCCTGGTCGCTCTAGCGGACAAGGACCTCTACAGCCGAACAAGTCCGACTCAGGATGCGCAGTTGTTTGCAAAGTACGCGACAAGCCCGGAGTTGGTGAAGCTGATCAACGCCCTGGTCTTCGGATCCACAGTCGCTGCGGAAACGAACCGCACAGACATTGCCGGCATTTACATCCCTGACCTGATCAAGGTGGATTTGTCTACCGCCAGGTGCAGGCTTGCGGGTGGCGGCCCGGCCAATCCGGCCACCCCGGATGATGCCGGCTTCTCGCGGTTGGGCATCTTCGGCGGGGACACTCTGGTGAGCAGAGTTCAAACCGGATTCGGCGGAGGCGTGGTGCCGGGCGGATGGCCAAACGGCAGACGATTCGGCGATGACGTGCTCGATATCGCAGTAACAGCGCTCATCAGCGATCTCAGGGTGAGCCCTCCAATCATTCGCGGACCGTTCTCTGATGGCGTGAACAGCAACGACATGGTGTACAACAAGGTCTTCCCATACGAGTCGACTCCGCAGAACGGTCGCGCGCACGATCATCCCTAGTCTTCCTGGAGGACTGGGGACTCGGTAGCGGGCAGAGGACAGGGGAACTCTTGCCCGCTACCTTCTATCTTTCGTGATCTGAGGGCGCAGCGCGACTTCCGGCCGCAACCAAAGCCTCTGCGTTCCTCCGCGTCCTCCGCGGTGTTCCTGGAACACCCGGAGAACCCGGAGGAACGCAGAGAAAGA
>JBGPFL010000876.1:0-2611 GCA_041483295.1 Blastocatellia bacterium
CGTGCAGCTTGTGCGCGGCGATTTCACTCTCGATGCAGCAGGCACCGTGACCTACCGAGATGGCGACCGCATCTATGCGTTCGGCCATCCGTTCCTCAGTTCGGGCCAGACTTCGTGGCCGATGGCTGAATCATCTGTTGTGACAGTCGTGCCGAACCTCAACAACTCATTCAAGCTCTCCGCGGGCGGAAACCTTGTTGGTTCGATCAATCAGGACCGCGCGACTGGGGTGTTTGGACGCCTCGGGGACAAGCCCCGAATGGTTCCGGTCCGCCTGACGGTCCACACCAGCCGCAATAAGAATGAGACATATAAGTTCGAGATCGTGTGCGATTCGTTCCTGACCCCGCTCTTGATGAAGATAGCGACTTTCTCAGCCATCGCGGCAACCGAACGCCAGATTGGGAGCCAGACGATCAAGTTGAACGGCCGCGTCGCGCTGAACGGCCAGCCTGACGTCATACTCGACAACACGTTCTCAATGCCGAACGGCGCTGTCTTCCTCGCGGTCGCTTCGGTGGAACGGCCGCTGGCGGCACTGCTCAACAGCGGGTTTGATGCGGTGGATCTGAGCAGCATCGAACTCGACGTCAGCTCGCTGGATAGTCGAGCCAGCGGCACGCTGAACCGGTTGTGGGTGGACAAGACTGAAGTTCGCGCCGGCGAGAGTATCGAGATCCAGGCCTTCGCCCGAAACGACAACGGCAGCGAGTTTGTCGAGCGAATACCGCTGGTGATCCCGGCCGATGCGCCGGTCGGGCCGATAGTGATTCTCGTTGGAGACGGCTCTGCGATTAACCAGGCAGAGCGCACAGCCCAAGCGGCCGCCGACTTCGTCCCGAAGGATTTGGGCCAACTCGTACGCGCCATCAACAAGCTCAAGAAGAACAATCGCCTCTATGTGAAGGTGTTGAGGTCGGGCACAGGCGCTATCGTCAATAATGAGGAGATGCCGACGCTGCCGCCGTCGGTGTTGGCGACCCTGGGTTCAGGGCGCACCTCGGGCGGCTACACGCCTCTGAACGTCGCGACTCTGACGGAACATGAGCTTGCGCCTTCGCAGTTCATCATCAGCGGGCAGCAAAGCATCACGATTAACGTGGTCAAGTAACGGGAGCTCCCTTCACAAGTGCTCTCTTCCAGCTGCCTGCATATCCGTTGAAAAATGAGATCGAGAAGCCCGCGCTGACTGCGGGCTTCAACTTTTTGAGCGCTCAGCAGCCAACGTTGAAAGGAAAGACGCAATGATTTTCAGGTGTTCGGCTATTTCAAAGATGTGGGTTGCCGTTCTCGCACTCTGCATTCTGTGCGCTTCAGCTTATGCAGCCGGTCCCGTCTTCTGGGAAGTGTCAAAGCAGGATGACGTCGTGAAGGGAGACGCGCGCGGCGTGTCGATATCCGAGAACGGGACTATCACTCTTGCTCCCGCCTTCACGCTGGTATACGACACCAAAGAGGCTTATATCTGGTCCAGCACCACCGACACGGCGGGCAACATATATCTGGGCACGGGTCACGAAGGGCGCATCTTCAAGGTTGATCCAGGCGGCGCGGGCAAGTTGCTCTTTGATTCGGCGGAACTGGACGTCACCGCGCTGGCCACCGATGCACAGGGGAATCTCTACGCGGGCACTTCCCCCGAAGGCAAGATCTACAAAATTACTCCCGATGGGAATCAGTCAGTCTTCTACGATCCCGCAGACAAATATATCTGGTCGCTTGCGTTCGATGCCGCCAACTCGACGCTCTATGCCGCGACCGGCGATAAGGGGATCATCTACAAGATCGATTCGACGGGCAAGGCGTCAGTGCTGGCCGACACCAACGAAACCAACATAGTTTCGCTTGCCATAGATAAGAGCGGAAATCTCATCGCCGGAACCGAGCCCTCGGGCCTTGTGCTTCGGGTATCGCGTGAAGGAAAGACATTTGCTCTGTTCGATTCTCCGATGCAGGAGATTCACAGCCTTGTTGTGGGCTCTGATGGGTCGATCTTCGCGCTCGGCATCAACCCGCAGGCACCGGCGCCGAGAACGGGCAATGTGGGCGTGTCGTCTTCGACAAGCGTATCGAGCGAAGGCGTGATCACCATTTCGACTTCCGACGACCAGGAGCCGGCGGGTACCGTTCAAACTGTCGACATGAGCAGTTCTGCCGTTCCGACCCGAGGCCGCAGCAAGACGGAGGGGGCGAAGAGCGCGGTTTTTCGGATCTCGGTCGACGGCGGGAGCGAGGTGATCTGGAGCTCGAACTCGACCATAGGCTTTGGACTGAGGCCGCTCCCCGACGGCCGAACACTGGTGGGGACCGGGGACAAGGGCCGTATCTACTCGGTCACGGCCGATCGATCCTACACGCTCTTGGTTCAATCGCGCGAAGACCAGACTTCTACAATCATTTCCGTGGGCGACAGTCTGTTCGCGACTTCCAGTAATCTGGGCCGGTTATATCGTCTGGGGAGTCAGACGGTGCCTGAGGGCATCTATAGCTCGCCGGTGCACGACACGAAGTTTGCCGGTAAGTGGGGCGTCGTGACGTGGCGAGGCGAAGGAGGAGTTGAACTTCAGACTCGAAGCGGCAACACTGAGACTCCGGACGCAACGTGGAGCGA
>JBGPFL010000877.1:0-2609 GCA_041483295.1 Blastocatellia bacterium
AGCCTGGTAATCTGGCCGTATGCGTCGAGCGCTTTGCGGTACTCACTCAGGGTCCGTTCGTCGGACGGACGCTCGTGTAGCGCACGGCTCAAATCGCCGGCGTACTGGAAGAGGTTCTGTGCAAGGGTGCGCGGGGTGTGCGCAGAACTCTCAGGGTCGGCCGCGTTCAGGATCGGGCCGGCAGTCAGGCAGAAGACCAGCGTGAGGACAATCGCACGCAGAGCCAGGTTGGAATACCCTCGCTTGAGCATATCGAACGACTTACTTGGGGACGACGTTAGGGGACTGCCTTAAATGAAGTCTCGGGTTGCTTCGGGTCCAAACGTGGTGACCCGGGCCCAATTGACTTAGCGACGACAGGCGGCAGTTCCGCTCGGGGCAGTATACCTCAAAATGTGGCCGGAGTCAGAAAATAAGCTGCCGGCCCCAACTGCTCAATACCTGCTCAATACCTGCTCAATAGTTATTAGAGAAGCGCGTGCTTGCACCCGCCGAGAAACTCATTGCATTCGGAGCCGCAGCCTTAGCGGCAGCAATGGTTCGCCCGCGCCCGTTCCCTGTCTTCCCATACTTGGCCGAGATGCTCCGCACATAGTTCTGAGTCTCGCGGTATCTGGGCACCTGATAGCCTGAGTTGACCACCGCATTCTCGCCGGCATTGTACCCCGCCAGCGCAAGCTCTACGTCTCCATTGAAGGTGTCGAGCAAGAATCGAAGATAACGTGTGCCGGCGTCGATGTTCTGAGCCGGATCGTAGATATTCTCGACGCCAAAACGGCGCGCGGTAGCGGGCATCAACTGCATCAACCCCGAGGCGCCCTTGTACGACCTCGCCCTGGGATTGAAGCCTGACTCCTGGTGCATAACTGCCATAACCAGGTTCGGGTCTACCCCATGTTTCGCCGCGGCCTTCATCACCAGCCCGTCGTACACCGGATTTCCGGTCGTGGTCATGTGCAGGATGTCCGACGTAGTCAAGTTCGCCAGGATGCCGCCCGAGGGCGCGACAACCTGTGCGGGCTGTGCGGGTATGATCATGGTCTTTGGTGCTGCCGTCGTTGGTACCGCGCTCCGAGTCATTGAATCAGCGATTGCCTTCGCGCCCGCCGCAGCCTTTCGCCTGGCTCGAGGATCAGGAATCGTAGGTGGAGCCGGCTTTGCAACGGGTAGAGGAGCGTCCTGGACAATCATCGCCGGAACGCGTTGGGTATTGGCCCTGGAGAGAGTGCCACGCTCGACGCTCAGCGCAATGCCCGCTTCCTGCGCCTGCGCGGGAGCCCAAATGAGTGAGACGATCGCAAACAGTGTTGCCTCAGCCAGTGTGAATCTCATTAACCCTCCAGTCCCAGGTTTACTTCACCGTGAAACGCATCAAAGGGGGATATGAGGAAGCGTAGTTGAAACACTCGGAGGGAGCATTGTCCAACTTCACTTCGGCAACCAGTCATTCTTCAGAAAACGATGAACGGAAACTCAGCCCTCATTCCCGGGGCGTGTCATCCTTCCCAAAGACCTTGGCTTTGCGAACCAGGATCACTCCTGGCGTGCCTTTATCGATGATGCTCAAACAACGTGGCCAGTCTATAACGTCGGATTATGCTTGTCAATAATTTAGAATGTTGTGTTTGTGTTTCGTTCGGTCAGGCTGACCGGTCTATAATCTTGGTCCCGTTCAAGTCGTCGTACCAACAAGATTCAGGAGCTGCGAACCATGAATACACCCATATCGATCGGCCAGACGGTCATGAACTTCATTGGCGGCAAGTGGCAACCCGCCGCCTCGGAGAAGTGGACTGAGAGATACGATCCCGCTGACAGTTCCGTGCTCGTTGCCCGGGCTCCCGACTCGTCTCGCGAGGACGCAAGGAACGCCATTGAAGCCGCCGCGAGCGCAAGCCAGTCCTGGCGCGACTGGGCCCCGCCCAGACGGGGGAAGCTGCTCTTCGCCTGGCTCAGCTGGCTCGATGCGCACAAAGACAAACTCGCCGAGCTGCTCACTCGCGAAGAAGGAAAGATTCTCCCGGAGTCGATCGGCGAAGTGCGCCGCGCGATCGACATCCTCGAGTTCACTTCCGGCATGGGGCGCAGACTGAGCGGGCAAGTGTTCCCTGCCGAAGAAGATGGCGTCTTCTGTTATTCAACTCCGCAGCCGCTCGGCGTCGTGGGGCTCATCAGCCCGTGGAACTTTCCGGTCGCGATCCCCGTGTGGAAGCTCGCGCCTGCCCTGATCGCCGGCAACACCGCGGTGCTTAAGCCATCACCGCTCACACCGCTGACTGCAACCATGCTCGTGCGCGGGCTGGAAGAAGTCGGCATTCCGCCCGGCGTCGTGAACCTGGTTCATGGCGACAGCGAGCCTGGCGAGGAGCTGATCTCAAACGAAGCGGTGCGCGGCGTATCATTCACCGGCTCGACCAAGGTGGGCAGGATAATCGCGCGCGCGGGATCGGAGCGGCTGCTCAAGTTGCAGTTGGAACTCGGCGGCAAGAACCCTCAGGTAGTCCTCGAAGACGCGGATCTGGATCAGGCCGTGAACGGAGTAATAGTGGGCGGGTTAGGCTCGACCGGACAGCGCTGCACGGCGACGAGCCGAGCGATCGTGATGGACA
>JBGPFL010000878.1:0-2605 GCA_041483295.1 Blastocatellia bacterium
CTCGCTCAACCAAGCCATCTCTCGCGAACAGCTTCCGAGCGTGGACCATATCATCACGACCGAGGTTAATCACATCGACCGGCCAGCGGCTGTAGGCCCGAGCGACCTGCTCGTTCTGCAACATAGTGTAGTCGGCATAGCCGCTGCTGTCGTAGAGGAAGTGGCCTGCCTCGAGTTGAATCACCGGGGTCGCGCTGAACTTCTTCCTGAAAGCTTCGACATAGCCGACGCGCCGCGCCAGACCGCCTCGGGGGTGATTGCAGTCGCACATCTCCAGGTTTCCACGGAGGTTCGCTCCGAACAGTATAGCCAACGCCGCTCCGTCGTCATCACCCAATCTCTCATCGAACGTCGCAGGCCCAATTGCGGCCGGAGCGGGAGTCTGCGTGAGGACCGATGCGCACAAGAGCGTAATCCCGACGGCAGCGTAGATCGTCTTCTTTAGCAAATGAATTCCTCGACTGAAAGTTATTCTCGACGCACAGCCTTCAGCGCCTTTTTATCACGTCCACAATGCCGCGGGAAAGCGCATCTCACCGCTTCAACATCCGAAGACCCGTCACGTTAACTTTGCGATCGACTTCAGCAAAGCTATTATGATTGATCCCTCAGGGGTGCGGTTGCGCGGTCAGCACACTTGTCGGTTTCAAAGTTGCACTTCATCACGACTCCCCAACAGGAGGCAAGCCAACGTTGAGCTCGAACAACCCGGCAACTTCGGCATCATCGCCGTCTTACATTTACAATCTGCGAGCAGTGATCGCAGCATCTTCCGCCGGCACGATGATAGAGTGGTACGACTTCTATCTGTACGGCACACTCGCGGTCTTCTTCTCACGGCTTTTTTTTCCGACCGGCAACCCTACGACTGGATTCCTTGCGAGCCTGGCCACCTTCGGCGCCGGCTTCGCAGTCAGACCCTTCGGCGCGGTCTTCTTCGGAAGGGTGGGCGACCTGGTGGGACGCAAATACGCCTTCCTGGTGACACTCACTATCATGGGGGCGTCCACGTTTGGCGTGGGCCTGCTCCCCACCTATCAAACAATCGGAATCGCTGCGCCGATCATACTTGTCCTGCTGAGACTGCTGCAGGGGTTGGCGCTCGGTGGAGAGTACGGAGGGGCCGCAACTTACGTAGCCGAACACGCTCCTGATCACAAGAGGGGCTATTACACCAGCTTCATCCAGACGACGGCTACCCTGGGCTTCTTCCTGGCGCTGGGCGTCGTGCTGATCACCAGGCTTTCGCTGGGCGATGCTGCTTTCACAGAGTGGGGCTGGAGAATCCCCTTCTTGATCTCAGCCATATTGCTGGGCTTGTCGTTCTACATTCGAATGCGGCTCAAAGAATCGCCCTTGTTTGCGAGACTGAAGGAGCAGGGCAAGTCCTCGAAATCTCCCATCAGAGACAGCCTGGGGAGCGGCAAAAACTGGCGGTTGATCCTGCTGGCTCTGTTTGGCGCGACTGCGGGTCAGGCCGTCGTCTGGTACACCGGCCAATTCTACGCATTGTACTTCTTGCAGACGGCGCTCCGGATTGACTACGCGACCGCCTACATAATCGTAGCGGTCGCCCTTGCGCTCGGCGCGCCGTTCTTCCTGATCTTCGGGGCGTGGTCGGACCGAGTGGGCAGAAAGAAGATAATGATGGCGGGCTGCCTGATCGCGGCGATCACCTACGTGCCGATCTACATCGCAATGAATGCGTTCAAGGCTAATGTCGTCGTTCTGACTACTCTTGTGCTGATCCAGGTCATTTATGTCACGATGGTCTACGGCCCAATAGCGGCGTTTCTGGTCGAGCTGTTTCCGGCCAGGATCAGGTATACATCGATGTCGCTGCCCTACCACCTTGGCAACGGGGAGTTTGGCGGCTTCCTGCCTTTGATTGCATCCGCGATCGTGGCGGGAACCGGCAATATGTATGCGGGCCTCGCTTATCCGATAGCGATCGCCTTGATGACTTTTGTAATTGGAGTCATCTTCCTGCCCGAGACAAACCACGTTAGAATCTGGGACGAAGTAGAGGGCGAGGCGCCGATAGGAATCCGTCAACCCGCTCTTGAAGAGTGAGGTCGCGCCGGCTGGGTCTGATTTTCGAAGCGCGCAGAAGAGACGAGCCTGCCTGCCCGCAAAGACCCAAAAGCGGTCCTCAGCGCAACCTTTGCGTTCTCTGGCCTCTGCGGTGAAATCCCCCGTCAAAAAGAGCTGAATCGGACTTATCGTCCAGCTCCGATGTTCATGCCATTTCCGAAGAGCTTTGACAACCTTCCGCACAGCCTCTTGCCCCGCGGAGGCGGTTCAATTAGCATACTCGGGTCTCGGCTATTGTAGTCGCTCGCCAAACCACCAACTTGGAGAATCGCCGATGAACGTTTTGCTGCTCTCAATGCCGGATTCATTCGAGCACATGCCTTCGATTGTCATTCGAATGCCCAACGGCGCGCTCTCGTCGCTGGCGGGGAACATCGATCCCCATCACAAGGTCGCAGTGGGAGATCTGATCCTCGTCCAACAGAGCGTTCGCGAAACCGTCGAGCGCCTGGTGCATGAGATCCAGCCTGATGTAGTCGGGCTGTCGGTGATGACCTTCCAGCGCAAGACA
>JBGPFL010000879.1:0-2595 GCA_041483295.1 Blastocatellia bacterium
GAAATAAATGTTCGCGCGCAGATATCAATCCTGGAAGCCTGCCGCAAGAACAATCGAGACGTTAAGATCGTCTATACAAGCACCCGCCAGCTTTACGGCAAGTCAACTTATCTTCCGGTTGACGAGAAACACATCGCTCAGCCCACCGACGCGAATGGCATAAACAAGCTTTGCGGCGAGCTCTATCACATCCTCTATAACAACGTCTACGGTGTGCGCGCAGTCTCGCTGAGACTTACGAATACCTATGGACCTCGCCAGCTGTTGAAGCACGCGAGGCACGGCTTCATTGGTTGGTTCATACGCCGTATAGTCGAGGGCGGCGAGATTCAGATCTTCGGGGACGGCAGCCAGGTGCGCGACTTCAATTATGTTGACGACGTCGTTGATGCGATGATGCTTGCAGCGGAGAGAGAGGAAGCAGACGGTCAGATATTCAATCTTGGCGGTGAACCGATAGATCTGAAGTCCCTGGTCGAGCTGATGATTGAAATAAACGGCGGCGGAAGCTACCGATTCGTTCCATTTCCGCCGGAGAAGAAATCGATAGATATCGGGGACTACTACGGCGACTTCTCGAAGATCAAAGCCACGCTTGGATGGGCGCCCAGGACTTTGCTTCGCGAGGGGCTGCAAAAGACTTTCGACTATTACAAGGAGAACCTCGGCTGGTATCTGGAATAAAAGTCCCATTCGGCGATCTGCGCCGCCAATACCAATCGCTTCGAACCGAAGTGGACTCCGCGGTTCAGCGAGTGCTGGACCGAGGCTGGTTCATTCTCGGCCAGGAGGGTGAGCAGTTCGAAGGCGAGTTCGCGGCCTACCTGGGCACGCGTCATGCTCTCGGAGTAGCCTCGGGCACCGACGCGATTCATCTGGCGCTGGTCGCCGCAGGAATAGGGTCTGGAGACGAAGTCATCACAGCCGCGAATACCTGCGTTCCAACTGTGTCAGGCATCTCGTCGTCGGGAGCCCTGCCGGTGCTGGTCGACGTGGACCGGGTGACCTTCAACCTCGACCCGGCGCAGATCGAAAGCGCGATCACACCACGCACTCGCGCGATTGTGCCGGTTCACCTCTATGGTCAAGCAGCCGACCTCGACCCGATCGTCGAAATCGCTCGCAGGCATAACATCCGCGTCGTCGAAGACACGGCTCAGGGCGTGGGAGCGATGTACCGGAACCGCAAGCTGGGCGCCATCGGCGACGTAAGTTGCTTCAGCTTCTATCCGAGCAAAAACCTCGGGGCGTTTGGCGACGGCGGCGCGGTTGTCACCGATGACGATGATATCGCTGAGCGTGTTCGCCGGTTGCGCAACTATGGCGAGGTTCGCCGGTACTACCATGCGACCAGGGGAGTCAATAGCAGGCTGGATGAGATTCAGGCGGCGATACTGCGGGCGAAGCTTCCGTTGTTGGATGGCTGGAACCGGCGCAGGCGCGAGATCGCAACAATCTACGACCGTGAAATCAGGAACGAATTGATAAGGAAGCCGGTCGAGGTGGGCTACGGCGTTCACAACTATCACCTTTACGTCGTCAGATGCCGGCGGAGGGACGAACTGCAGAGGCACATGGCCGATTGCGGCGTTGGGACATTGATTCACTATCCGGTGCCGATACACCTTCAAGAGGCTTATCAGGACTTGAACCAGCGCGAAGGGACCTTCCCGATCGCGGAAGAGTGCTCACGCGAGGTCCTCACGCTGCCCATCTTCCCCGAGCTCACCGATGATGAGGCAACGTATGTGGCTAAGAGTGTCAACTCTTTTAGTTAGGTCGTGTCAGTTGTCCGTGGTCCGTGGTCCGTTGTCAGTTGTCCGTGGTCAGTTGTCAGGAGTGTCGGTTTGAAAAGGGGTAACCGCGGGTCACGGAAACTTGATAACTTCGACGCATTTCGCAATTCGAAATTCGCATTTCCTTCTTCCGGTACGCCCGAATGAAGAAGGTCCGACCTCCGATCATCAGATTTGGATCGTGGTCCGGACCGAAGACCGCTTGCTGTTCAAAGTTTTCCTCGATCCACCCCATCAGCCTCTGGCAGTAGTCCCTTCCGAAGATGCTGCGGCCGAACTCGGGTGTTGCGCGGTTAGTCACCAGGATCAACCGAGTGTTCGACTCGATTAGCTGCCTGATTGCACGTTCCTCCTGTTCGGGACTCAAATAGCCGGGTGTGGTGATCTCCTCGTTGAGCGGATTACGGCGATCCGTGAAGAAGTTCAACGAAGTCCCTTCGGGTATTACCGCTACCGCATCGCTCGGCTCAGTCTCGCTATTGATGAAGCGCACGGCCTCATAAAAAGCGACTCCCAATTCCGGTATGGCTATGATTGTTCCTCGCGCCGTCGTGACAGGGTAGGTGTTGCTCGTGCGAAAGCGATGGGTCACGACCCCGGCCGTAACCGCCACCCATACGAATATCAAAGCGAGACCGATGTAGCGCGCCACCGGGCGCGCCCTGCGATCCTTGATTAAACCCGGGAAGGTCGTAGCCCAGCAGTAGGTGAACAGTATGACCGATGCCGGCAGAAGATATGAGCTGTAGGCCCCGCCGCTGCGCACCCTGAGAATCACTCGCACGAGGCTGAGAAGCGA
>JBGPFL010000880.1:0-2594 GCA_041483295.1 Blastocatellia bacterium
CAAACGCCGAAGACCGTCATCTCCGTTATGCGCATCCGGGAGTTGCACGAAATTCGCGGCGATGAAGAGTCCGGCCTCACCCTTGGAGCAAGCGCGCTGCTGAGTGAAATCAACAAGCACCCACTGGTCAGGCAAGCTTACCCTGTCGTGGCTCATGCAGCGGGACTCATCGCCACGCCGCTCTTACGCAATATGGGGACAATTGGGGGCAACCTGCTCCTGGATACGCGTTGCAACTACTATGACCAGAACTATGAGTGGCGCCGTGGGATCAACTTCTGCCTGAAGAAGGACGGAGACATTTGCTGGGTAGCGCCGGGCAGCTCGAAGTGCTGGGCGGTACAGTCGTCTGATCTGGCCCCGGTGATGGTGGCGCTGGGAGCGAAGCTCAAGCTTGTCTCCGTCGATGGTGAGAGACTCATCGAAGCGAGCGATCTCTATAAAGACGATGGGATCGACTATTTGCACAAACGTCCGAATGAGCTGCTGGCCGAGATTCACCTGCCGCCGCCCGACGGGTCTCAAGCGACTTATCACAAACTGCGACGCCGCGGCGCATTCGACTTTCCGGTGCTTGGAGTCGCTGCAGTCGTCCAAATCGCAAAGAGCGGCGCCGTAGAAAAAGCTCGCATCGTGCTTGGCGGGGTTGCACCGTCGCCTGTTGAAGTGAAAGAGGCCGAGGACGCGCTCGAGGGGCGGCAGTTTGACCAGGAGGGGATAGCCGCCGCGGCAGAGGCTTGTTACTTGAAAGCGCGCCCGCTCGACAACACCGACTTTGTGATGGGCTGGCGCAAACAGATGGCTCGCCCTTACGCGCAGCGGGCGCTCGAAGAGCTGCGCGAGAAGTGGGAACTGAAGAGATGAGCCCGCTTTCTCGAAGCGAGGCAGGAATCGACGACGCCTCGCGAGGCGGTCATCGCGATCCGCATGTCAAGTGCTTAGCGAATCACGAGGCTAACTGGTAAAATCCGGCTCGTAAATCCGGATTTCGATGCGCCACTCGATGACTTCAAGGAATACATGGAATGAGGCTACGTGTCGATTCGCATGCCTTGATATGGTATGTCGATCAAGATCACTTACTCAGCCCGGCCTTGCACACCGTTATTGACGTGAATGTCGTTCAGCAGACCCTCATTGCGGCGGCTAACTGCGTTGCGTATCCGCTATGAACAGGTAGTCGCGCTGATCCCAACATCTCTGAACATTCACGACGCAATCATTGTTGCAACGGCTTTAGTTTATAAGGACATTTTGAAGCTTCCTGTCGAGGTGGTTACGAAAGACACAGAGATCACTGCCTCCGGCCTTGTCAGCACTTGTTGGTGAGCGCGGGAAGCGTGACTTGTCATTCCGGCTATGAAGTGGCTTCTCTCGCTGGTGATATGCAGCAGCAATGAAGTCGTCATCACCGAGAACGACCAGCCGGTGGCGCGGTTGGTTCCGGCGGCGCAGCGACAGCAGCACCTCGACGTCCTGGCACGCTTCGGGGCACAGTACAGTACATGGCCCCGGATTTCGATGCGCCACTCGATGACTTCAAGGAATACATGGAATGGGCTACTGGTCGACTCGCATGCCTTGATATGTTATTTGTAGATCAGTGGATCAATAAATCAGGAGAGCTTCGATGAAAACGATACCTCGTCGGTTCGGTTCGGTGGCTACTGCACTCGTGATGTTAGCGCTGACGCTCGCGATACCTTCGCAGGGTGCGGATAAACGCGCGATCACTGAGATGGATCTGTTCAAGTTTGTATGGATCGCCGATCCTCAGATTTCGCCGGATGGTTCGCAGGTAGCATTCGTCCGCGTGTGGGTCAATCAGAAAGCGGATCGTTACGAGACTGCTCTGTGGATCGTCTCCACAAACGGCGGTTCGCCGCGCCCGCTCACCTCCGGGCCGCGTGACGGCAGCCCGCAGTGGTCGCCCAATGGCAAGACGCTGGCTTTCGCCCGAGCCGCTGAAAAGGAAGGCAGACCGCAACCCCCACAGATCTACTTGCTCTCATTCGATGCGGGCGAGGCTCAACCGGTGACCGACACTCCGCGGGGTATTGGACCGTTTGACTGGTCACCGGACGGGAAAACCATAGCCTTTGTTGCAACGGACGAGGGCACGAAGGAGACGCCGAACCCTGAAGCAGCCGAGGCAAAAGCGAAAGAGCCGGAGCACGTCAGCCCGGAGCACGTCAGCCCGGAGCACGTCAGCGATGTCCGCGTCATCACAAAAGCGATCTATCGCTCGAACGGGCCGGGTTACATCAATCCAAAATCCCGCTCCCATATCTGGACCGTGAGCGTCGCAGGTTCGCTCGCGGGATCGAGTGAGACCCCCAAGCCCAAACAGCTCACGAAGGGCAATTTCAACGAAGCCAATATTGCCTGGTCTCCTGATGGTTCGCGCATTTACTTTGTGGCGAATCGCGCGCCCGAGCCTTACTATGAACCGCCGCGCACCGATCTCTATTCGATAGCCGCGGATGGGTCCGATGAACGAAAGGTCTTGAGCTTTGATGGAGGCATGGGCGCCTACACCCTGAGTAACGACGCTAAGCGCATTGCGTTTGGGGGATCGCAGACCCACAAGCCCG
>JBGPFL010000881.1:0-2583 GCA_041483295.1 Blastocatellia bacterium
ATTCCCTAAAACTCTCCTCCCCCTAATTTGACATCCGTCACGGTAGCCGATTATATATTCAAGCTCATGGTTGAAACAACCGCCCCTGTTTCTTCACGCGCGACCGCCTGACGCGCACCCATTCGAAATGCTCTGAACCGTTGATTAATATGCAAGAATCTACCCCCACCCCAATGCTCAAGCAGTATCAAGAGATCAAGCGCCAGCATCCGGGCACACTCCTCTTCTTCAGACTCGGCGACTTCTACGAGATGTTCTTCGACGACGCGGTGATCGGGTCTAAGGAACTCGAGATCACCCTCACTGCGCGCCACAAAGAGCGAGGCGCCGCCGTGCCTATGTGCGGCGTCCCGTACCACGCAGCCAGCGGCTACATAGCAAAGCTGGTGCGCAAGGGCTATCGAGTCGCCATATGCGAGCAGACTGAAGACGCCAGGAAGACAACCAAACTCGTCCGCCGTGAAGTCGTCCGTGTGATCACGCCGGGCACGGCTATCGATTCTCAGTTGCTGGAAGCGCGAGAGAACAACTACCTCGCTTCGGTGTTCGGAGTCGGCCATGGAATGGCGGTCGCCTTCCTGGATCTGTCGACAGGCGAGTTCCTGGTCACCGAGTTCGTAGGGGACTCGGCCTGGGAGAGAGTTATCGAACAGCTCGACAGCTTCGGCCCGCGTGAGATTCTGCTCCCGAAATCCCTCGAGCCGCTGTTCAGGTCTGGCAGGCGCGCCGAGGTGCAGAGCGAATCCACGCAAGACCGCGACGGCTCACCGGCGACGGCCAACGTTTTTGACGATGACAGGGCGCTGACGCCTTTGGATGAGTGGACCTTCTCGCTCGAACGCGCGAACGAGCTTCTGAAGTCGCAGTTCGGCGTGGTGTCGCTTGATGGCTTTGGGCTTGGCGGGCACGACCTCGCAGTTTCGGCCGCAGGCGCCGCCCTTCATTATGTTCGCGAGACTCAGAAGGAAGAGGCCGGCCACGTCACCGGCATCTCTTACTTTGAGCCCAATGACTATCTGATTCTGGATTCGCCTACGGTTCGCAACCTCGAGCTCATCGAGGCGCTGGACGGTTCTCGCTCGCGGACGCTGGCCGGCGTGCTGGATGAGACGGTTACCGGAATGGGCTCTCGGCTGTTGAAGCAGTGGTTGGTGCGGCCTTCGATGAGAATAGGCGAGTTGAATGCGCGGCTCGACTCGGTAGCCGAGTTGAAGACGGCGATCATCCTGCGCGACCGCCTGAGAACGGAGCTCAAGAAGGTCTCCGATCTCGATCGATTGATGGGACGCATAAGCCTGGGGCGCGCGACGCCTCGCGATCTGGCCGCGCTGAAGTCCTCGGCCGATTGCATTCCCGCGATCAAAGAGTTCCTGCGAGATGCGACCTGCTCTCTCCTTGAAGTGCTGGCCGAGAGTCTCGATGAGCTGGCGGATGTCCGAGAGTTGATCGGAAACAGTCTGGTTGAGGATCCGCCTATATCGCTGGCGGATGGCGGGTACATCCGGCCTGGCTACAACGCAGACCTCGATGAGTTGCGCGAAGTCGCGACCTCCAGCAAGAGCATCATCGCCCGCATCGAAGCACGCGAGCGAACGCGTACGGGGATTTCATCGCTCAAGGTCAAGTTCAATAACGTCTTCGGCTACTTCATTGAAATCAGCAAGTCCAATCTCAAGAGCGTGCCCGAGGACTACGAGCGCAGGCAGACGCTCACCAACGCCGAGCGATACACAACGCCGGAGTTGAAAGAGTACGAAGCGAAGGTGCTCGGCGCGGAAGAGCGAATCGCCGAGATCGAGCAGCAACTCTTCCTGACGATCAGGCAGGCGGTTGCGGCCCAGACTCGACGAGTGCAAGCGGTCGCGCAGGCGCTGTCGATGCTCGACGTGCTGTTGTCGCTCGCCGAGGTCGCCGCGCGCCGCAACTACTGTCGCCCTCAACTGACCGAAGACGATGAGATCTACATTCGCGCCGGCCGCCATCCGGTCATCGAAGCGACGGGCGAGCGATTCATCCCAAACGACGCTTATGTGAATAACTCCACCGACCGCCTGCTGATCATCACCGGTCCAAACATGGGCGGAAAGTCGGTCTATCTCAGACAGACTGCTTTGATAGCCATACTGGCGCAGATCGGTTCCTTCGTGCCTGCCGGCGAGGCTCGCATCGCGATAGTCGACCGCATCTTCACCAGAGTCGGCGCCTCGGACAGCCTCGCGCGCGGGCGGTCTACGTTCATGGTCGAGATGACAGAGACGGCTAACATCTTGAACACCGCGACTCCACGCAGTCTTGTGTTGCTGGACGAAGTGGGCCGGGGAACGTCGACCTTCGACGGTCTCTCGCTCGCGTGGGCCATTGGCGAATACCTGCACGACAATCCTCAGCATGCGGCGAAGACTCTGTTCGCGACCCACTATCACGAGATGACCGAGCTTGGGAAACTGCTGCCGGGAGTGCGGAACTACCAGATGGCGGTGAAGGACTCGGGTGGGGCGATTGTGTTCCTGAGGCGAGTGGTGGAGGGCAGCGCCTCGAAGTCCTATGGTCTCGAGGTAGCGCGCCTGGCGGGCCTGCCCAAAG
>JBGPFL010000882.1:0-2580 GCA_041483295.1 Blastocatellia bacterium
CACCTCTTCACCGAACGGATCGAGACACCCGCCGCGGTCTATGAGGAGAAGAACCGACAGCGGCATCGTATCCCTGCCGAAGTGGGTTATCTCCTGCTTCACACCTTCTTCAAACAGCGTGAAGTCTTCCTTCTTGAGATCGCCCACAGGACGCGCTGTCTTTTGGTGCAGCACCAGGGCATCGAGGACGACCAGATCGACTCCGAGTCTTATCTTGTCGTCTGTCGAGGCCCTTTCAGGCGATTGACCCGTGGCGATCGACAGGGCGAAAAGGGAGATGAGAAGCAAGAGGAAGGGGAGAGAGATTCGAGTCACCGATTTCATAGGGCACCTCCTCAAAGGAATTTCTCGTTCCTCGTTTGTTGTTCTTGGTCTAAACGAGAAACGACAAACGAGGAACGAGAAACGTCATTCCTTCCGCGAATGCCCCCGACCAGGCGGATGAAATAGACGAAGGAGGATGAAGCAGATGGGGTGTCTTAAACTAACGTTCGCTTCTCATCCGCCCAGTCGGTGGCACCGCAGACGATGTCGCCTCAATGTCTCTATTTACTGCTGGCCTTTTCTGCGCTCTTCGCGCCGCTCCTCTCGCCGTTCCTGTTTCTCCTGTTGGTGTTCCTGGTGAGTCGCTGGCGGATTTTGAGGCGGTGGCGGCTGCGCTCGTTCCGGTTGCCTTTGCCGATCACTGTGCTCCGAACCGGAATTGTTGGATCTGTCCCTGCTGCGGCTATCATCGGAGCGAGGCTGAGATTGGTCCTCGTTTCCTGAACGGCGGCGCTCGGCTCTCGGTTTTTCGGGCTCGCTATGCGGCTTGTTCGGAGTCGCAGAGTCATCGGGCGGTCTGGGTACCGCGTTGACTCGAGTTCGCGAACGCTCTCTCGCGCCGTCAGGGGCGCTATCCTGCCCGTTAGTCGAAGGCTGGTCTGTCTTGTTCTCGCGACGTTCTCTCCGCCGAGCCTGAGCATCGTCGCCGCTAGTTGGCGTGGTGATATCGGGCGGCCGGATGCGCTGTACGGGTTGGACTACTGAGGCACCTGCGGGCCTGCCCGGTCTTCCTGCGCGCTCGGCATTCCCTCGGCGGCTCTCACCCCGATCTCCATCAGTCGAGGAGTTCGGCCGAGCGTCGCCGACATTGCCCGGCTCTCGAGGTGCAATCAACCGTCGCTCGCGAGGTGCTCGGTGTTCCGCTTCCGAACCGGAGGGGCGATGGCGGGTCACGACCGGCCGGGTTGCAATCTCGGGCGGAGGGGTTACGACGGGACGCGACCGTCCAGATTCGTCACTCCTTCGAGATCTTGGAGCGGCGCCGGATTGCGTAGGACCAAGGTCAGGCAATCCAGGCCGACCGCCGCCTCTATTGGCCCAGCGGCTCACATCTTCATCCGGTGCACCAGGATTGATGCGCGTCCGGCCTGGTCTTGTAAAACCGGCAACGGGAAGAACCGAAACTCCATTGTTCCGATTGTTTCCTCGGCCGTCGAAGTCGGGACGTCGCCCTCCGTTGCGCGGCGACGGGTACTGAAGGTGGCCGTGATTGTCTCCATTGTTGCCGTAGTGATCATGCCTGCGCCATCGCTCACCAGGAGTGAGCGGATACCACGCTACATAGGGGCCGCGCGGGGTCTGCGAGTTGAAGAAGTAGACCAGCGCGGGTCTCCATTGATAGTAAGACCGATTGTAGCTGTAGAGGTTGGCATGAATGCCCGGCACCCATGCCCAACCAAGGCCGGGTAGGAACGCCCATCGTCCGTAGTGATAAGGAGCCCAACCCCAGGGCTCGTCCGACAACCACGTCCACCCTGCGCGCGGCACCCACAGCCACTGGCCGGACCGATAAGGCGCCCAACCCGCATTCACCCTCGGCACCCAGCAGTAGCCATAGTCCCCCACGCTACTCCATGAACCATAACCACCAAGCTCGCTCGCGCCGTAGAAGGAGTTGTAAGTCGTTTCCTGGGTGGTCACGTAATCCGGCGAGGCGGCTGCGTTCGCGCGATCTATCGTCTGATCGCGGTCGTAGCTCCAACGGTCCCAGTCGTCGCGTGAGTTGTCGGCTGCAACTTCGAGTCGTCCGCTGGCCGAGGTGTCAACCAGCAGCCGGTGACCTTCGCGAACCTTGAAGCTGCCATCAAGAGTTGCGACCTCGGCCGAGCCCCGGCGGATGATGACTTCAGACTCTTCGGTGCCGCGGACGTTCACCCGATAAAGGCCGTCTTTTTCAAAGACGAGTGCGGCATTGGGCGTATCGACTTCAAATCTGGTGAAGGCCGCGCCGAAACGCTCGAGGCGAATCGTGGCGGCTCCCTCGGTTATCTCGAACTGTGCGACTGTGGCGGTCAGATCAGCAATCGTGAGAGCAGTCTTCTCTGAGAGCCTGATATAGTTGCCGTTTCCCAACTGAAGTTCGGCGCGCCCACCCTGCCCGACGTAGAGTTGATCGCCGTCAAGCAGCGGGAGGTTTTGCACGACCTCTGCCCACTCGTCGACCCCGGCCCGCAGGAAAGAGACGTCGCCTTCAACGAACGTCACTCGGGCGACCCGCTGAACGGCATCGTCGTCGACGTCTTCGGCAACGGTCTC
>JBGPFL010000883.1:0-2575 GCA_041483295.1 Blastocatellia bacterium
ATCGGTTGACAGGAGCACGTCGTACTCGAAGAAGATGTCGTAGATGCGGACAACGCCTTCTTCGCGCAGGATGACATCCGAGATCTGTGGGTCGCCGCGGTGCATGCGCAATCCCATGCCGAAGTGCGTGTCGTGATAGAGGTTCGCTCCAGTTGAGACTATCCAGTCCACGAAGCCGTTTTCGATAAGCGGAATGATGGCCGACATCCCCAGCCCGGCAGGAGTCAGCGCGCCGGTCAGGCTCATGCCCACCGTGACATCGTCTTCGAGCATTCGCTCGACGAACAACTGACACGCTTCGCGCAGCCGCGCTGCGTTATAAGCCAGGAAAGACGTCTCGACGAGCTCGGCCACGGTCATCGAGCCGGTCACCGGCTTCGGGTCAATCGAGCTTCCTCCAAGAAGGCTGTGTCTCTTTCCCATATCACCTCGCAGCAGCAGCGTGCTAAGGGCACACTGCTCAAGGGTCCCCCGGATCGGCGTAGATCTTCAGTCCCTCGTCTCTCTGGCGGAACTGGGCACCATCGTCTAACATTGCTGTTTGCGCCAACGTCTTGCAGAATCAGCGGAGAACTTAAGATACGCGAATGACAGATAAGAAGAAAGTTGGAATGCTCAGCCTGGGGTGCCCCAAGAATCTCGTCGACAGCGAAGTGATGATGGGCATGCTGGCCCGGCAGGGATACGAGTTGACGACGGACTCCGCGGCGGCCGATGTGCTGGTGGTCAATACCTGCGGCTTCATCGACTCCGCCAGACAGGAATCGGTCGATACCATCCTGGAGATGGCCCAGCTCAAACAGTCCGGTAATCTCAAACGGCTGATCGTCGCAGGCTGCCTCGTGGAACGCTATCGCGAAGAGTTGAAGCGGGAGATACCCGAAATCGACGCTTGCATCGGAGTGAATCAGCTTGAGGAGATTCTCGACGTGGCCGAACCGAACGGCCGGCGGAGTCTCCCGATCTACAGCGAGGGCAGGGCCGCACCGGAGCTCTACCTATACGATGAGACGACGCCGCGAATCCGGGCGACCGCGCCTTACACGGCTTATGTCAAGATAGCCGAAGGATGCGATCATACGTGCGCCTTCTGCATCATACCGCGCCTTCGCGGGGTGTTTCGCAGCCGCTCTCCGGAGTCGATACTTCGCGAAGTCGAGATGCTGGCGGCGCAAGGCGTCAAAGAGATCGTTCTCATCTCGCAGGACACGGTTAACTACGGGGCGGACTTGAATCTCACCGGCGGGCTTGCCAGGTTGGTCGCAAGCCTCTCCGAGGTGCCGGGTGTCGAATGGCTGCGCTTTCTCTACTGCTATCCTACTGGTATCTCGGATGAGTTGCTGCGCCTGATGGCGGAGCGCCCGAACATCTGCAACTATTTCGACATTCCGCTCCAACACGCGAGCCGCAGAATGCTTGCCCGCATGCGAAGGGGCGGCGGGCGCCAGTCGTACGAGAGAATGATCGAACGCATTCGCAATTGTGTGGCGGGCGTCGGGATCCGCACAACTTTCATCGTAGGATTTCCAGGTGAACGCGATGAAGACTTTAATGAATTGTTGGACTTCGTTCGCGCGGTTGAGTTCGACCGCGTTGGCGTATTCACATACTCAGATGAGGAAGGGTCGGCAGCGTTTGCGCTTGATGAGAAGGTCGACCGCGCTCTCATGCAGAAGCGGGAACACCGCTTGATGAAAGAGCAGGCTCGAATATCAAGGCGAAGGAATCGCGGGATGATAGGCCGAACCGTAAGAGTGCTGCTCGAAGGGGCCTCCCGGGAGAGCGACTTGCTTCTCGAAGGCCGAATGGAGTCACAGGCTCCGGAGATCGACGGCTCGGTGTTGATCACCGATGTCGCTGAAGGCTTCGAGGCGCGGCCCGGCGACTTCGTCAATGTCGAAATTACCGAGGCCCACGACTACGACTTGATTGGCCGCATTGTGCTCGCCTGAATCCTCTTGAATCAATCAGCTCCAATCCAACCGCGCCACCGAGGCATCGTCGACCGGATAGCTTACGCGATTGCCATCGGCGCTGGAGCAGGCCTTTCGCCGTTCGCGCCCGGCACTTGCGGGGCGATCGAAGGGGTTGTCGTCTACCTCGTCGCCGCTTACTTTGCCACAGGGGTGGTGACGCTGACGCATACTGAGTCTCTTGTATTCCTGGTTGTGCTTAACATCGTCGTCTTCGCAGTTGGGGTCTGGGCATCCGGCCGCGCCTGCGAGATCACCGGGCTCAAGGACCCTCAGAGGGTCGTCATAGATGAAGTCAGCGGCCAGCTCATAGCGCTTGCGCCCGCGGCGCTTTCACCCGCGGTCGTTCCGGTCATCGCTGCCTTCGCGCTCTTCCGCCTGTTCGATATCTTCAAGCCCTATCCGATTCGCAAGCTCGAGAGTCTGCCTGGAGGGTTAGGCGTAATGGCCGATGACGCGCTTGCGGGAGTATATGCCGGCGCGCTCGTGTGGATCGGTAGTCTGCTTCACCTGTTTTAGCCGGCGTCGGATCGGGTTGTGCCGAGCGCATCTCTGTGGTTACTTAGTTGGGTTATGGAGCATCAGCGAATGAGGGAAGTCAT
>JBGPFL010000884.1:0-2573 GCA_041483295.1 Blastocatellia bacterium
CTCGGTGAACCCAAAAGAAGCGATCTTCTGCTGGTTGCCCGCCGCGACTGAAAGGGAGAGCGACTCACCATAACCGAGCAGGTTGTTAGTCGAATAGTCGATGCCGATATACGAGCCGCCGATACCCGACACTCCGCCGGTGAAGCTGATCTGCTGCCGGCCCTTCTCTTGCACCTTTACGGTGACGTCCACCTGGCCTTCTTTTTCGTTGGTGTTGATCGTGGCGTCTTCTTTCTTGATCTGGTCGAAGTAGCCCAGCTGGTTCAGCCGAAGTATGCTGAGGTCCCAGTACTCTTCGTTGTAGCGCTCGCCTTCGTTCAACAGCACTTCGCGGCGCAACACGTTCTCGCGAGTGAAATGATTGCCGATGAACTCCAATCTGTGCAGGTTATACTGTTTGCCCTCTTCCATGGTGAACGTTATGTCGACGATGCCCGTCTTCTGATCGTCCGGCGTATCCTTAAAGTCGGGCACATAGCCGGCTTCAAACTGGATATACCCGCGAGAGCCATAGAGCTTCTTGAGGTTCTCCATTCCCTTATTGACGACTGAGTAGCCGCGCACGATGTCGCCCGGCTTGATGTTCAGGATTGACTTGATCTGTTCGGCGGTAAACTCGGTGGCGTCTTCGACCTTGATCTCGCCGGCCTTGTACTGGCGGCCCTCGTCGATCGGCACGACTATCTTGATCCCGCGTCCCTTGTGCCCGAACAGGGGGATCCATGTTCCGACCTTTCCGACCTCTTCGACTCGCGGCTCGCCGAAGTGCGCCTTCAAGTACCCGCTGTCCGCATAAACCAGCACTCGCAGGCGATCCAGGTCGGCCTGAAGCTTATCCTTGTGATAGATGTCCTTTGATGAAAAGGTAGTGAACAGCCCCAGCTGTTTAACCAGCTTCATCTTGCTGCGGAGTTGAGAGTCTGAGTAGACGTTGTTCCCCTCGAACTCGATATTAGCAACGCGGAAGCGTGGTCCCTCTTCAATCTTGAACGTAAGAGCAACGGCGGTGCCGGATATCTCTTCGATGACAGGATCTACCTTGGCTTCGGGGTGACCTTCGTTGGCAAGCATCTCTTTGATGACCGCTGCGGCCCGCTTCGCCTTCACTGGATCATACTGAGATTCTTTTGAAAGCCCTACCTGGCGTTTGCGAAACTCTTCAAGCAGAGAGGATTGCTGAACCGACTTCAGCCCTTCGTACTTTATGTCGAGCAGCAGCGGGCGCTCGCGCACTTCGAAGGTGATGATCTTTCCGCCCCTCGCGCCTTCTTCGGCAAAGACTTTGACATCGTCGAAGTGGCCCTGAGCGTTAAGGGCTCTGACGTCACGGTCGACCTGCGCGGGGTTGTAGGGATCTCCCTCCCGCGTTCCAATCCAGATCTTGATCGTCGATTCGGGAATGCGGCGGTTACCTCGAATTTGCACCTGCTCGACCAGCACGTCCTGAGGTCCGCTGGCCAGCGCGTTCGGATGCACCTGCGCGATTCGCCCGTCGAGTATCCAACTGCCGCTAGCTGCCATCAGAGCTACTACAAGCCAAACAACACGCTTACTCATACTTACTTGCACACTCCCAAAAGATTCAGAGCACGTTTCGGAACTTTATCTCTCCAATTGGTTTCTGTCTGAGTCAGGTTATAAAGATCGAACGACCGCAAGCCCCAAGCCCGGCCAGGTCCGGTGTGGTTGGACCGGCGGGCACGTCGCTTCGGTCTGGAGATTCGCCCTACTCAAAGTAAGAACGGTGAATTGACCGCTTATTGTAACAAAAATGCAGCGGCCTACCAAAGTCCAATGGGTGATCAGGATGGGCACGGGAGCCGGGAAAAGGCGCAACGAACACGGAGAAGAGTTAGACAGGGTCTTTCCCTTCTGTGGGTTGGATCTGTCGATGGCGGGCCCCACGCACGAGGAGGCTGCCCCTGTCATGGTCTCGGTTCCAGGCCTCACTGCACAAGCAGCGCGTCGCCGAGTTCTTCCAACTCAACCGGGCGATACTGCAGGGCATCACCATCGAGATAGACTTCGATCACTGACGCCTCAATGAAACGGCCGCCGATGAGGGCCTCAGAAAGAGGATCCTCAACGTATTTCTGCAGCGCGCGCCGAAGCGGACGCGCTCCGTAGGAACGATCCACACAGGTCTTCTCGACGACCCATCGTTTTGCCTCGGTGGTTATATGCACTTGAAGCTTACGCCGGATAAGAGTGCGATTGAGTTGACCGATCATCAGACCGACGATCTCCAGCAAATCCTCCTCGGTGAGCGGTTCAAACACTATTATCTCGTCGAGCCGATTGATGAATTCAGGATTGAAGGTTTGCTTGACCGCCTGCATCACGCCTTCCTCTACCGTCGCTTGCTGAGAACGACTTGAGGACTGGAAGCCGAGAAGCCCTCGCTTCTGAATAAACCTGGCGCCGATGTTCGAAGTCATTATGAGGATTGTGTTCTTGAAATCGATGACCGTACCGAGCGCATCGGTCAGAATCCCGTCCTCCAGGACCTGAAGCAGAATGTTGAATAAATCCGGATGAGCCTTTTCGATTTCATCCAACAGCAGCACCGAGTA
>JBGPFL010000885.1:0-2571 GCA_041483295.1 Blastocatellia bacterium
AATAGTTACGACGCCTACTTCAGAGTCAGGCATCTTTCTGTACCTTGGAGATATCAAGTATGAGTTTATTTGACCGATATTTACTTCATCAGGTCGAACGGGCAGAGTCTAAGGCTACTCAGGCGCAAACTGGGGCCACTCGCTCGCAAGCTGATATTGATGTCCTCACGTTGTATGTTGAACGCCTCTCAATGATCACAGAAGCCCTCTGGATCATCTTGAAGGAAAAGCATGGCTACAGTGACGAAGAATTAATGGAACGGATAACGGAGATTGATCTAAGAGACGGTAAACTGGATGGACGTGCACCGAGCAGTGAGACACCAAGTTGCCCACAATGTAAGCGAATGCACGTAGCGAAGCACCGACCCATGTGTCTGTATTGTGGGGCTACCATATCAGGTGAGCCGTTTAGCCGTTGATAAGTGAACTAGAGACATCAGGACGAAGGAGGAGCGTAGATTTCAACGCGATGCCTAAAACATGATTGAGATAGAAGCGTTCAGAGTTAGACTAACGGAGACCATTTCCTGGTGTACTGAGCGCATAGCTTCTCGTGACCCGGCGACCAGCCTTCGATCCTCGGTCTTGCGGCCACCTGAGTTGCCTGTGTGTGACCACCCCAACACTGAATGGCAAGCGGTCGTTAATACTCTAGCCCAAAAACGGGCGCAGGGGTATCAACCCTTCGAGTCTCAACCTGACTAAGCCGGCGAAGGATCTGGCCGGTGGTCGCCTGCTTCTTTGTACGAGCCTGAACAGAGAGTATTCCGGATGGTTATGTCACAGAAGCATTTCCCGGTCGGATGATTGTTCAAGTTAGGACAAATTTACACGCCTGTTCCCAGAATAGATTTGACTGCCGGCGAACTCCTATGCATAATAGTGCATCTTTCAGTTGAGTATGCAGCATATTAAGTAATAATATGCAGGTTGGTAGCATAGGAACCCACGATGAAGAGAGCGCGACAACAAAAGATCCTGGAGATTATCGGCGCCAAGCCGATAGCCACTCAACAGGAACTCGCCGCCGAAGTCGCTAAACGAGGCATAGCGGCTACCCAGTCGAGCGTGTCGCGCGACATAGTAGAACTGGGGCTGACCAAGCTCAACGGCTGCTACGTCCCGCCTCGCGGCGCCCTGCCCAACGACGGGCCCATTGTCGATGTAGACACAGCCGGCGACAACTTGATCGTGGTCAAGACCCGAATCGGCCAGGCCCAGCCCGCTGCCCTCACCATCGATAACGCGGGGATCAGTTCAATCGTCGGCACAGTCGCCGGCGACGATACAATCCTCATCGCGGTTAAGAGTCTCAACGCTCAACGGGCAGCCGTGAAAGCAATCGTCAAACTCTTCGCTCCTCAGCCTGCGCGAAGGCATACCCCGAACCGCGCGGCTCGCCCGGGCGTTCATGCGTTCAGGTCCAGATAATCGGAGGTCTCATAATTTTGACTCAGGGAAATGAAAAGATAAGCAAGGTTGTGCTCGCATATTCGGGCGGCCTCGATACATCGGTGATACTCAGGTGGCTTAAGGAGACCTACAAGTGCGAAGTCGTCTGCTTCGCCGCCGATGTGGGCCAGGCCGAAGAGCTCGGAGGACTCGAAGAGAAAGCCTTGGCCACCGGCGCCTCGAAGCTCTACGTGGAAGATGTGCGAGAAGAGTTTGTGCGCGACTTCGTCTTCACCGCCCTCAAAGCCAACGCGGTTTACGAGGGCGTCTACTTGATGGGCACTTCGCTCGCTCGCCCCTTGATTGCGAAGAACCATATCGAGATCGCTCGCCGAGAAGGCGCTCAGGCGGTCGCGCATGGGGCCACCGGAAAGGGCAACGACCAGGTGAGGTTCGAGCTGACCTACTACGCGCTCGAGCCCGGCATCCGCGTCATCGCGCCGTGGCGCGAGTGGGACCTGAATTCGCGCACCACGCTGATGAAATACGCGCGCGATCACCAGATCCCGATTCCCGGCACGGCGTCGGACGGCGAGCCGCCGTACTCGACCGACGCGAATCTTTTGCACATCTCCTACGAGGGTCGCGCGCTCGAGGATCCGTGGGTCGCGCCCGACGAGGCGATGTTCACCCGCTCGGTCGCGCCGGAAAAGGCGCCCGACCAGCCGCAGACCGTGGAGATCGAGTTCGCCGCCGGCGATCCGGTCGGTGTGGACGGCAAGACGCTCTCGCCCGCCGCGCTGCTCGCGAAGCTCAACGAGCTCGGCGGCAAGCACGGCGTCGGGCGCGCCGACATCGTGGAGAACCGCTTCGTCGGCATGAAATCGCGCGGCGTGTACGAGACTCCCGGCGGCACCATCCTCTACGCCGCGCGTCGCGCGATGGAATCGATCACGCTCGACCGCGGCGCCGCGCACCTCAAGGACGAGCTGATGCCGCGCTATGCGGAGCTGGTCTACAACGGGTTCTGGTTCACCCCGGAGCGCGAGATGCTCCAGGCCCTGATCGACAAGAGCCAGCACAACGTCACCGGCACGGTGCGGGTGAAGCTCTACAAGGGCGCGGTGATGATCACCGGGCGCAAGTCGGACCGCAGCCTCTATTCCCAGACGCATG
>JBGPFL010000886.1:0-2566 GCA_041483295.1 Blastocatellia bacterium
CTGATTAAGCGACTGTTCTTCCCCTACAGCCTCATCGCGGAGAGGGCGTAGAAAAGTCATGAGCGAAAACGAAGCGTGCGTGCCCGGACCCATCGACAAGCTTGAATCTGACGGCACGCTGCTCACCGTCGACAAAGTATCCAAAGCCTTCCCTATGAACGACGGAAGCTCGTTCCTGGCGCTCAAGGACCTCTCGCTTACCATTGAAGACACCAGGAACAAACCGCAGATCGTCAGCCTGCTCGGTCCGTCCGGTGCCGGCAAGACCACTGCCCTGCGCATCATCGCGGCGCTGGAGAAACCCACCTCCGGCTGCGTGATGATAACCGACGGCGTTGTTAATCAAATGCGGCCGGTGCGAGTCGGGGATGTGGGCGTGGTCTTTCAGAGATACCCGCTCTTTGAGGACCAGAATGTCTTAAATAACCTGACTGAACCCGCGGTGCGCTCCGGCATGGACAAGAAAGCATCGAAGGAGAAGGCGCTCAGGTACCTGGACGAGTTCGACCTGGTCCAGCAGGGACTCGCATGGCCGGTGCAACTCTCGGGCGGCCAGCGCCAGCGCGTTGCTATCCTGCAGCAGTTGATGCGCGAGCGCCACTTCATCATCCTCGACGAGCCGTTTTCGGGACTCGATCCGGTCAACATAATCAACGTGATCACTCTGATCTCGCGCATTGCGAATCAACACACCCTGAACACCTTCATCATCATCACTCACGATGTGACCTCCGCGCTGGCGATCTCCGACCACGTCTATCTGCTCGGGCGCGACCGCGATGAGAAGGGCCGCCCGATACCCGGCGCGCGGATAATGAAGGAGTATAATCTCGTGGCCGAGGGACTCGCGTACAGGCCGGACATTGAAGACATCCCCCGGTTTGCCGAAATCCGCAAAGAGATTAAAATAGTCGAGTTTCCAAAACTGTGAGGGTAAGCGCCGGAATGAGTTTCTTATGGCTGACGACGAGATCAACTATGTGAAGGAAGTCTTCAAGAGCGACCTGAACCTTGGCTTCGTCGGGGTGATGGCCTTCCTCATCCTGGTAGTCAACTTTTGGGGCTTTCTCGCGCTGTTAGCTGCCGGCGAGGTCGGCGCTCTCTTCATCGCTCAGGACTCTCGAGTTCAACGCATTATTCGGGCGCGCAAGAACAAAGACCAGAAGCTCGAGACCGAAGACTCAGAGAAGACCATCGTAGACGCGCTGCCCCAGGCCTATCAAAACGACTTCTCCTCCGTGCGGAACCTGTGCGACGAGATCGAGAAACGGTCAGCCGAACTCGACGATAAGGGAAGCAGCGCCATCCTTTCAGGGGTGACCGAGAAGCTCTCGGCGTTTCGGTTCGAGTACGCGCGCATGCTGCGGGCTCATCATCTACTGTCGTCGCGCAACTACCGCAATCTCCAAAATATGCTCAACAACGAGATCATCCGCGCTGAAAAGTCAGTCCAGAATGAGCAGTCGGAACAGGTCCGGCAGGCGCTGTCGCAGAATCTGAACATCCTCAAGAAGCGGCAGGCGCGGATTCAGAAACTGGACGAGCTTGTGCGGCTGCTCGAAGCCAGGTTGCAAGTCGTCCGAAACTCGCTGAGCTTGATTCAGGACGAGGTGTACTCGTTCACCAACGTCGCGGGCATATCGGACCTGGTGGACAATCTGCTGACGAACCTCAGCATCAGCGATGAGTTTCGCTCTACTTACGAAGACGTGCTGATAACCGAGACCGACAGTCTGTCGACCCTCGAAGCTTCGCCCGTGGAGCATGAGCCTCCACAGATAGAGGAACCGCCGGCGGAGGAGGAGCAGGCCCGACGCCGCGGTTCGCGAGAACATATCAGACGCGTGAAGTGAAGGCCTGTTCTTAGTCCAGTGAGGGAGGAAGTTCTAATGCCGGATCCCAAGCAGCCTCGCAGGCCCAAGACCACTGAAGAGATACTGGCCGAGATGGAATCCATGTCCTCGGGCGTTGGATCGCGCGCACCGGAACAACCGAGCGCCCCACCTCAGACGCAGGCCAAAGAAGGCGGCGCCCTGAAGTCGCTGCTCGGGTTCTTTGTAAAGGTCGTGCCCGAAGAGGAGCAACAAGACGCAGCCGCACCTGCAATGCCTCAAACGCACGGCGCTTCTCCACCTCCTCCGGCTTCTTCCGCCCCTCGCACGGGGGCTCGAGTGGCGGACCTCGTCGCGGGAGAGGCTTCACCGCAGTTCAAGTCTCCATCGGCGGCGACGGGCAATCTCGCGAGCCGTCCCTTCGAACAGATTTACAAAGAGGCGCGCCTTCCTGACTCGCCCTTCACGGTCGACGAACTCGGCAAGCTTCTCGAGAATCCGACCGTCGCTTCGCAACCGCTGGCTATCAAGGTCGTAGCGGTCAATCTTACGCTGTCAGCAAAAGGAATCGGGCCGGACGTCCCAATTACCGACGCCGTTCGCCGTGACCGCGCGCTTGATGCTTATCAACAGATGCTCGACAAGCGCGCGGACGCAGCCGAGCAGGGCGCCGCGGCAAAGATCCAGCAGATCACTCTGGAGACCGAAGAGTATCTCAAGCGAAAGCAGGCCGA
>JBGPFL010000887.1:0-2565 GCA_041483295.1 Blastocatellia bacterium
CGCGAGTCTCCTGGTAGTCGTTCACAAGCGATGCGATCTCTTTCTCTACGGCCGTTCGCTGCTGGTCTCCTCGCTTGTCGGCAATCAGCCGCATCCGGTACTGCTCTTTCGCGTTCAGTTGTCGCTGAAGCATACGCTCACGCTCGAGCAATCCTGGCTCGACACCCTGGCGGATGTCGATCCGAGCCTCCGACAGCAAGTCGAGCAACCCTCGGGCGCGTTCGCGTTCGCTGATCTCCAGGGCAGCAGCGTCGTGTCCTTCGGCGGGATTTGTCTGGTGGAGCCTCCACAGGATATCAATAAGCAGATCGTAGTAGCTCCTGTTAACAACCTGGTATGAGGTCCGGACGTCCGTGCTGGCCAGCTTCGCGCGCAGCGACTCAATGATTGCGAGCGCCGCCTTGCCATTACCCAGGGCTTCGTTGAGGTTGCCAAGTCGTAGTTGAGCGCCGGCTATCATTAGAAGGGTGAGGGCCTCGTCTGCCCTTTTGCCGGCTTCTCGGAATATCGGCAGAGCCTGATTCCAATATTCAAGTGCACGCCTGTTGTCTCCGCGGTTGTAGAAATTGAGGCCCATATTGTGAAGTGCAGAGGCTTGCCCTGGTGATATCGCGAGTACCTGGTTGAAGTGATCCAGCGCTTTGTCTGTTTCGCCCAGACCCTCATAGACCAGCCCCAGATTGTTGAGCGTTTCGGCTTCTCCCAGCCGCTGGTTGGTTGCGCGCCTGATTGAGAGGGACTGATTCAGGCAGTCCAGCGCCTTGTAGTAGTCCGAGGCCTGCTGGACCAGTTCGGAGGATTGCCTCAACTGACCGAGGGACCAGTAGACGATGCCTATGTTGCTAAGCACTTCAGATTCGCCATGACGGTATCCAATGTGCCGCGCGATCTTCAGAGAACGGTCGTAATACTCGAGAGACTTTTCAAAATCACCAAGCTTTTCGTAAATGATTCCCGCGCTGTTCAACGCATCGGCCTCGCCATAACCGTGGCCCGTTTCTCTCCATAACGGCAGCGCCCGGTCGAGATAATCGAGAGCCGTTTGATGCTCGTCCAGTCCGATATGAAGAAATGCGAAGTTCTGGAGTGCGAAAGCCACCTGGATCTTGTCGCCCGCCTCCCGAGCGAGCGGCAGCGCCTGGTTGAAATGGTCGATCGCCCTCTGCGGCTCACCCACCGACATGTAAATCTGTCCAATGGTCGTGAGAGTCTGGGCCTGCCCTCTCTGGTCCTTAATTTCACGCCTGATGGGAAGCGCCTGATCGTAGTATTCGAGCGCTCTATGCAATTCGTCGGTGCTCTGGTATGTCCACCCGATGGCGCTCAGGGTCTGAGCTTCCTTGCCGCGATCCCCGAGTGATCGCCAGATCGGAAGAGCCCGGTTGTAGTAGTCCAGAGCATCGGCCGGCCGGCTCAGATTGTGTGACATCGATCCGAGAAGGAGTAGCGTGTCAGCCTCCTCCTTGCGCTCGCCCAGCTTTCTCCAGAGTGCAAGCGCTGAGCGGTACTTCTCTATTGCTCGTGCCAGGCCCTCTGCGCTCCCGGCAGTTCGCTGAGAGTCGCCGCCGGCAATGAGCCTCTCGGCTGCGACCCGGTCGTCGTCTTGTGACACCGCGCCTCGCACTTCCTCAATCTTTATTTCGTATCTTCCGCGGGGCCCCTCTCTCTTCACTGGAGTCAGTGCGATTCGGTAGGCACCGCCGGTCTGCGATATGAGCGAAACTCGCGCCTGGCCCTGGGCGGGGTTCGGAAGGGCCACTTCGAAGATTCTCTGGCCATCAGGTCCGAGCAATGGCACGGTCAACCCAATTCCTCGTTGAGCGACAAAAACGCGCAGGTATTGACCGGCGGTCATCTCGGCCTGGTAGACGTGTCTTTCGCCGCCGGCGATCTCTCTTTCGATGGGCGCTGGCTGAAGGGGGCGAACGTCTTCTTGAACAGCGTCCGCCGCAGAACGCGACGCCATGGTACTCGCGACGGAGTCCGATACGGCGCTCCCTTCGATTGTTGTCAGCAAGGTGAATATCGCGAGAAGCCTTCTGAACATCTACTGCACCTCATCACTGAAGCTGCGTGCCCGAGCGGCGGACTCACTTCTGGACATCCCGGACTCCGGGCGGGCAGAACGCCGGAGGAGTTAAGTGTCATAGAAGGCGAAGGGCGTACCGAACCGACTCCGTCAGGAGTTGAATGTGCCGATTTGAGCGTCGAGCACATTTCACCCTGCGGGGGTGCGCCTCTTCTCGTGCGCTACTATAACATTGCACCCCTCCGGGTGCCATGAACTCCGCGGGAGTTCAATGTCGCTCGAAGGCTCTAGCGGGATGGGAAGCTGCGCGCAACGAGGGGACGTGGGTATAGGTTCAATTTCATTTGGAGCAAATACGATCTCACCGCCTCTGCGGTTATGGTCTTGTCAGCAGGTTCCGGACTGAACCGTGCTAACTAGAAGAAGAGCCACTTCTTTCGCCTCTTGGGGGAGAACGCCGCCGGCCGAAATGGGATTGTCTCCCCTTTCACGACCGCTGCCGGATTGTCCTTAGCCATGGCATTGGCGAATTCGTC
>JBGPFL010000888.1:0-2545 GCA_041483295.1 Blastocatellia bacterium
AGCTATACGCTTCACATCGACCAGGTGGCGCGGCGAAATATTGTCCGAAGTCACGTTGCCTCCCCACGACCCACACCCCAGCGTCATCGAAGGCTCCAGGTCAGTCGTGAAGCCAATAGCTCCGTGAGTCGACGGACTGTTCACCACAACACGCGACGCCGGCATCTGGATTCCATACTCACGCGCGGCGTCGCGGCTTTGAGTGTGTATCGAAGCCGTGTGCCCCATACCGCCGTAACGAAGAATCTCAGCGCAACGCTGGCAGCCTTCTTCGAGGCTGTCCACGACGTAGTACGCAAGAATCGGAGAGAGCTTTTCCATCGACAGCGGAAAATCCTGGCCCACGCCGTCAAGCTCACACATCATCGCGCGCGTGCCGTCCGGTATCGTGATGCCGGCCATATCGGCTATCACGCTAGCGCTCTTTCCGACGACCTTGGAATTGAGCGTATTCGTCGCAGTCGCAACTACCCGAGTGAGCGCATCCTGCTCGTCTTTGCTCAGGAAGTAGGCGCCTTCTGCTGTGAATCGCTCGCGCACTTGAGAATCAATTGCCCGCTGGGTGACGACTGTTTGCTCCGAAGAACAGATGGTCCCGTTATCAAAACACTTGCCGGTCAGGATGTCCTTCACGGCTTTCGCCACGTTAGCCGAACTCTCGATCATCGCCGGGACATTTCCCGGCCCGACTCCGAAGGCCGGCTTGCCGGATGAATAGGCCGCTCGAACAAGGCCGATCCCGCCTGTTGCCAGAATCACGGCCGTTCGCTTGTGCTTCATCAATTCCTGCGTGCCCTCGATGGTTGCAAGTGACATACAGCCGATCGCCCCTGAAGGCAGGCCCGCAGCCTCCCCAGCCTCGCGCATGATTCGAGCCGTCTCATTGATGCAGTTTGTAGCCGACGGATGAGGGCTGAGCACAACCGAGTCGCCGGCTTTGATCGAGATCAGGATCTTGAAGATCGCGGTTGAAGTGGGATTAGTCGAGGGGATAATTGCTGCGACGACGCCCCTGGGAGAGGCGACCTCGATAATGCTTTCGGTCTGCCGCAAGACGCCGACCGTGCGCATTGGCCGGATGAAGTTGTAGATGTTCTCAGCCGAGAATCGATTCTTGGTAGCTTTGTCGGCCGCGATGCCGAAGCCGGTCTCGAGGTGGGCCATCTCGCCAAGGCGATAGGCGTCTTCCAGCGCCGCCCGCGCCATCGCGCCGACGATCTCGTCCACTCTCTCCTGGGAGAAAGTGGCAAGAGTCTTTTGCGCTTTGGCCGCGAGCTCAACCAGGTCGCGGGCTTGTTCGACAGATTGAGTGTCCTGCTCGCTCATTGCGGCCCCGTGCAGCCCGACCGTTGCAACGCCCTCATCGCGATTCAGGCGCGCTTCGTTGGGAAGCCAGGCTACTTGACCTTATCTTTTGCAGAGGGCTGTTGAATGCGTTTGCCGTCATCGGCTGCGCCGGCCGGCAATTGACGGGCTTCCGCGCCGGCAAGCTGCCTGTAGTTTGCGTTGACGATGCCGCTCGCTTCTAAAACCTGCTCGAGTTCTTTGTGTGGTCGGGGTATTACGTGAACACTTACCAGCTCACCCACGCGGCGCGCTGCGGCTGCTCCGGCGTCGGTGGCCGCCTTTACCGCTCCTACATCGCCACGCACCAGCACGGTTACGTACCCGGCTCCTATGTACTCGCGGCCGACGAGCACTACGTTGGCAGCCTTGACCATCGCGTCCGCGGCCTCGACAGCTCCCACGAATCCCTTCGTCTCGATCATGCCGAGCGCTTCTGTATTCATTGGTGACACTCCTCCATCCGCTTGTCCTGAGCTTTGCGCGCGAGCGCCTTGGCGAGAATCAGTAGCTCACGAAGAGATTGAAGCTAACAAAACGACTTCGGCGAGTCAAGGAGAGGAGGAAATGCGAAATGCGAAATGCGAAATGAAATCCGACATTTCGCATTTCGCATTTCGCATTTCGCACTTCCCAGATCCTTTCTTGACACCAACAATTGCTTAACCTAAGATCACGGTATTCCCCGTCATTTCAGCCGTAGGAGGAAGAGAAGGCGCTCGCGGTTCATATGCCGACATTGGGCGAAGAGTTGAGACGCAGAAGAGAAGAACGCGGCACCACCCTCGCAGAAATCTCCGAAGCAACCAGGATCGGCACGCGCTTTCTCAAAGCGATAGAGGCCGACAATTTTTCAGTACTGCCCGGCGGAATCTACACTCGCAACTTCATCCGCTCCTATGCCGGGCGCGTCGGTATGGGCGAAGACGAAGCTATTGCTCTCTATCACCAGCAAATCTCGGGGCAGTCCCCGGACGCGGCTCAACCAACCCCGCCTGAGCTTCAGCCCCTCCCTGCTCCGGAGAAGATGCCTCGAATTCACCGGCTTAAAACCGTAGCCATTCGCCAATCGGCGCCTCGAACAAACTGGTCAACGATTGTAATTGCTGCCGGGATCGCGCTCATTATTCTCATCATCGCGGTCAGCCTGGTACAGCGCCTGAATCGAGGCGGGACAAACGGAGAAGCGCAATCTACCGGC
>JBGPFL010000889.1:0-2540 GCA_041483295.1 Blastocatellia bacterium
ATAGAACTGCACCGCGCCGATGCGCTGAAGTTCGCGGTGGTCGTCTTCACAAACCTGACCCCCGACCACCTCGATTATCACGAGACTATGGAGAGCTACTTCGCGGCGAAAGAGAAGCTGTTTACGGGTGCCCTCGGCTCTGATCCCGGCATCTCGGTCGTCAATATAGACGACGAATACGGCCGCAGGCTATTGAACTCGGCGCATGGCAACCTGATTTCTTATGGTCTGAATCCGAAAGCGGACGTCTTCACCACTGACTTCAAGTTCGAGGCCTCAGGGTTGACGTTCGACGCCGTCACTCCCGCGGGTCGCATCGGGATTGCTTCAAGGCTCGTTGGCCGTCCGCACGTGTACAACATACTGGCCGCGGTCGCCTCAGGATTGGCTCTGGGATTCGATCCTGACGACATAGCGCGAGGCATCAACGATTGCCCGACTGTCGCCGGCCGCTTTGAACAGGTAACGGCTGTTGAAACTCTGCGGCCGACTTTCACAGTGATCGTCGACTATGCGCATACGGACGACGCGCTCAAGAATGTGCTGCAGACCGCGCGTGAGGTTGCCGGGGACGGAGGACGGGTGGTCACTGTTTTCGGTTGTGGCGGCGACAGAGACCGCACCAAGCGAGCGCCGATGGGCGAGATCGCTGCCAGCCTCAGCGATGTCACGATTGTCACCTCCGATAATCCGCGGAGCGAGGACCCGGAGGCAATCATTTGCGAGATCGAGGTCGGGTTGAAACGCGCGGGGCGCCCCTACAGGAAGCTGGTGGACCGGCGCGAGGCGATCTTTCAGGCAGTCAACGAAGCGAGCGAGGGCGACGTCGTCCTGATCGCGGGAAAGGGACATGAGACGTATCAAATCATCGGCGCTCGCACCATTCACTTCGACGACCGCGAAGTTGCGCGTGAAGCGTTGCAGAAGAGAGAAGCTGACATGAACGAACTATGAAGTTGGTGGAGATCGTAAGAATACTCGGGTCAGGCGAAGAGGATACGGAGACTGAACTGAACCCGGAGGAGCCCGTTGGCTACTCGATTGACTCGCGCCGCATTCGCCGAGGCGAACTGTTCTTTGCTATTCGAGGCGAGAATCACGATGGGCATCAGTTTGTTGGCGACGCCATCGCCGGAGGCGCGCTCGCCGCTGTCGTGTCGCGCGATTGGAATGCCGGCGTCGCCGCGCCTGAAACGAAGCTGATTCGAGTGGGCGACACGCTCGCCGCGCTGCAGTCACTCGCTTCTTCGGTGGTGAAGACCTGGAGAGGCCGGCTGATCGCCATAACCGGAAGCATGGGCAAGACGACCACGAAGGAGATGACCGCCGCTCTGCTCGCTCCCGGCGGACGAGTGATAAAGACCGTTGGCAATCTCAACAATGCCTATGGATTGCCGCTGTCGATCCTGAAGATGGAGTCGGACGGCTCTCGCGCATCGGAGTTTGAGTTCGGGGTCTTCGAGATGGGGATGAATCATAGAGGTGAGCTTGCCGCCCTTGCAGCAATCGCTCCACCGGACCTGGCGGTGGTGACCAACGTTGCGCCCGTTCACCTGGAGTACTTCTCGTCGGTCGATGAAATCGCGGCGGCGAAGTCTGAACTGGTCCGCGGTGTCAAACCCGGCGGCGCCGCTGTGTTGAATGCGGATGATGACCGGGTCGCCCGGATGAATAGCCTTCGAGGCGACCTGGAGGTTCGGACCTTCGGCATCGAGCGCCACGCGGACGTAATGGCTCTCGCACTCAAGGCAGAAGGCGTCGCTGCAACGCGGTTTCAACTGGTGACTCCGCGAGGCAGCGTCGATGCAAGATTGCAGCTTGGCGGCCGGCACAACGTCTACAACGCTCTGGCTTCCGCAGCCGTTGCCGACCCCTGTGACATTCCGCTGGATCAGATCGCGGATGCGTTGGCCTCTTTCTCGGTCCCGAAGATGCGCGGCGAGGTGCACGAATTCAAAGAAGGCTTTACGGTGATCGACGACTCATACAACTCGAATCCGCGCGCGCTGGTGGAGATGACAGCCCATATCTGCAGAGCGGAAGGGTACCAGCGAAAAATCGTTGTAGCGGGCGAGATGCTCGAGCTGGGTTCGGCGGGCCCCGGGCTTCACCGTGACGCCGGCCGCAGCATCGCGAGCCACGGAGTCGACCTGCTGATCGGTGTGCGCGGACTGGCACGGGAGCTGGTAGAGGGCGCACAACAGAGCGGCTTGAAGCCGGAGTGCGCGATCTACTGCGAAACGCCCGAGGAAGCCGCCGAGGTTTTGAAACGAGAAGCTCGGCCGGGTGATCTCATCCTGGTCAAAGGATCGCGAGGGGTTAAGACGGATATCGTGGTCGAGAGAATGAAGCAGTGGAGCGAGGACAAAGGAAAAGAAAGGGAGAGAGAGTGAATGGAAGGGCGGGTCTCCTGCCCTCCCATTTTTCCGCTCTTCCGGTCTTAGACCTCGGGGGCATTGGGTGTTCTATTACCTGAATTTATTCAAAGACGTCCATAGCAGCCTGTCTTTTCTGAGGGTGTTCGAGTACGTGACGTTTAG
>JBGPFL010000890.1:0-2536 GCA_041483295.1 Blastocatellia bacterium
AGGTTGCGCCAGAATGTTTCGTAGGATTTGTTGTTAAACTCGAGCATCATTCGCCAGCGCCACGTATCGGAGGCCATGAGCGCGAGGGTCCGTCCGCGGCCATAGCGCTCTTCGACGAGCAGAGGGACCACCCGGTTCTTTTCCTGTGTGCTGCGAGCTTCCAGGATGACCGTTGCGCCGGGCTTCGTTTCGGCGAGGACTTCGGGAAGAGTGATCGCGGGCATCTGTTCCCAGGCTTTTGCGTTGGCGTCGGGGTCATCCTGGAGTCGCGCGGCAGGGTGATCCCGCCCGCGTTCGGAGGGTCCGGCCTTGAATGTCTGACTCTCGGAGGATTGCTGGGCTTCACCGCTCATCACAACGGGCAACAGGTCCGTAATCGGAGTGTTGGCGTAGCCGCCTGCGTTGAACGCCCTCGGGCCGCCGATCTCCGTGAAGGTGCCCCCCCGCCGTGAGACGAACTGCTCGACTGTCCGCAGTTGATCGAAGGTGAAGAAGGTCGCCTCCATGCTTCCGAGGATGATAGCGTCGTACTTGAACAACTCTTCCTCCGACTTTGGAAAGCCGGCCGCCAACTCATCGCCTTTTTCAATCCCCTGGCGATAGAACTTGCCGTCTGCGGAGCGCAGCACGCTGACCAGCACGAGGTTCTTTTCTCCCTCGACCGCGCGGCGCAGCTTTCCGTACTCCCATCGCGGCTCACCCTCGATGTACAGAATCTTGGCGCGCCCATCGGCAACGTCGATCAGGATCTCCTGGGTGTTGTTCTCCAGTACGGGCTCGTTGGGATCGGGCGCTGCGGTGAAGGTGTATCTGTGAAGGCCGGGAGAGGAAGGCGTGAACGTGATCCGCGCGACCGTAGTCGCATCCCCCTGCACAGGAATCGGTTGAGATCGAAGCAGGTGATTGTCTTCGCTGGTATCGATCTTGACGCTGCGTGGCGATCCGCTGGCCCGGACCAGCAATTCCGCAGTGACGCTCGAACCCGCGAGTACCCGCGGCGGTGCGGTGGCACGCACAAGCTCAACATCCCCATCGAGTCTGGTCTGACCCACGCCCACGGTGAAAACGGGCAGCCCGCGAGCCCGGAGATTGCCGAGCGCGGCCGCCAAACTGGAGTCGGAGTCTCCTTCGGCGTTGCTCGCGCCGTCGCTCAGCACAATCACTCCGGAGAGTGGAAGGCCCGCCGAATCGCGCAAGGCCTGTTCTATCGCCGACACGAGATTCGTTTGCTCGCCCGAGCCAGTCAGCTCCGCCGCACTTGCCACTCGCTGCGCCCCTGCCGAAAAGCGAAACGGCCTCACCTTGAACTTGTCTGACAGCGCTTTGTAGAACGGATTGTCTGCCGTCATTAGCTGCTTTATCGAATCGAGACGGGTGCGGCCGCCATCATCGGGAAGGCGCATGCTTGCAGAGTCGTCCATCAACACCGCCACATAGTTGCTCTGGGGAATCACCGAAGACACGACGACCACCGGCCGCATCAAGCAAAACACCATCAACGCTACCAGCAGAAAACGGACGGTCATCAGCGATATTCGGGAGCCGGGCGACAGCCGCATCGAACGATGCGCGTAAAGGAAGTAGAGCAACAAGGCGAGACCCAGAACGATAACCACGACGAGCGGGACCGACGGCCGCCAGCCGAATCCAAACTGGCCCTTGGACAAAACTTCCGCCCTGTACTTGAACAGAAACGCTACTACCTGTTCCAAGACACCTCCCTGACTCAGACCCTTTCAGCCGCAAGGAGCGGATTCCACTTGTGTCATTTTAGGTATTAACGCTCGATAGCGCAAAAGTTTCCCGAAGGTGGGCCAGGGGAGGACGGCTGATGCCGCAACGCGTGCAAGCCAACTCCAGCCTCCGGCAAGGTAATGTGGGGTTGGGTTGTGAGCGCCATTCTGTGACGTCAAGCGAGAGCTGACTCGACTATCGCGTCACTGACGCGAGCAACCTCCACCATCTCCTTCACATCGTGGACTCGGATCAGGTGCGCGCCCCGCAAAATGGCGACGGCAACCGATGCTGCGGTGCCGAGTAGCCTGTCGCTTGCAGGCTGGCCGGTCAGTCGTCCGATGAAGCTCTTGCGCGAGGTTCCAATCATCAACGGCAGTCCAAGACCGCCGAATCGATCAAGATGGTTGATGATCGCAAGGTTGTCTTCCAGAGTCTTTCCAAACCCGATTCCGGGATCGATAACAATCTGTTCGCGTCTCACTCCCCGGCTCACCGCTTGCGCAATTGCGATCTTCAGATCCCGGTCGATCTCGGCGAAAATGTCCGGGCTGCGAGGCAGCTTCTGCATTGTGGCAGGATCTCCGCGCATATGCATGAGGACAAGAGCGGCGCCGGTCCTCGCGGCGACCTCGGCAATGGCAGGATCGAATCGCAGCGCGCTGACATCGTTGATAATTGCGGCACCCAACTCAACCGCCGTGCGCGCGATCTCGCTCTTGTAGGTATCAATCGCGACTGGAACGGTCAGCCTGGCAGAAAGAACCTTCAACACTGGGCCAACGCGCGCGATCTCGTCTTC
>JBGPFL010000891.1:0-2534 GCA_041483295.1 Blastocatellia bacterium
GAGGCCGGCCTGTTCCGCTTTGGTCTCATCCAACTGCGCGGGTGCTGTTAGATCGTCGGCGTTGCGCACACGACGGGCAAGTCCGCTTCGTTTTTCGGCGAGTGCTCCGCTTCGAAAGTCAAATCCGCGCACGAGGTCATCGACTCTGCTTTCTGATTGAACCCGCAACGCGGAGCGCAGTTGCTGGAGATAGTTGGTCTCGGCGAACATCCGCGCCCAGCTATCGGCGGCGCGTGCGTGCTCCTCGGGATTGAGCAAGAGACTTCCAGCCTTCCACGTGAGCGAACGGGGCGCCGACTGAAGCGCCAGCAGATGATTAGGTGCACAGGAAGAGTAGTCGCTCGACTCATCCCATTTCACGGCCAGCAGCCGCCGGTCGTAAAGAGTGGATCCGTTTCGTTCATCGTGGTGAAAGGACCGCGATTCGCCGATCTGGCAGAGATACACGGCGACGTAGTAGGGCAGCTCCGTGGCAGGGTCGCAGAACACGGCGCCCCGTTGAACGTCGCCTTTGAACCGGCGAATCGTCTCGTCGCAAAGGGAATCGAAGACCAGGCTGCCCGGGCGCAGAAACGCGATGCGATTCGCCTCCACATTGGGGATCGAGAAGTCCGGCCTTACGGTCAGGTACTCGGGGAGCCCGGCCGGCAAGCGCTCACTAAGCGCTCGAATCCATTCTCCAGCCTCACCTGACACGGAGTAGCGCGCGGCCTCCGCAATATCGCCGTCCAGTTTTAGTCCGACGAGGGGTGCTACCTTCTCGACGAAGTTCTGAACGTAAGCGGGCAGCAGCCGATTGAAGCGCTCGACCTGAATCTCGCCGTTGAGCTGGCCGAGGCGGCGGCCCACATCACCAAAGCTGGAAGCCTGTTGACGCTGCTCTTCGAGCGTGGCTCGGAGCCTCTGCGTCGCGAAAATCGACTCGAACTTCCGCTGAGCGGAGTAAGGCGGCGTCTCGAAGAGGGCGTCACGGAGAAGGTCGCGAATGGACAGTTCCCTCAACTGTTGGCCGATCACGTCGAAAACCTTCTCGCTGCAGAGTTCCCTGCGCGCCTCTTCCAGCTTGGTCAGCAGTGTCGCGAGCACGTCGCCTTCACGAGTGCCTTCAGCTACCAGGTTGAAGATGCGCACTTCAGGGTGACGCTGTCCAAATCGGTGGAGCCGGCCCATCCGTTGTTCGAGACGAGCGGGGTTCCAGGGAATGTCGTAATTGATCATCGCCCAGGCAAACTGAAGATTTATGCCCTCGCCGGCGGCGTCAGTCGCCAGCAGTATCCGTGCAGTCGGTGCGTCTGGGTTCTTTGCTCCCTGCCGACGCCTTTCATCGGAAGGCATAAAGAAGACCCTTTGCTGTTCGCGCTCCTCGACATCCATACCTCCGTGTATCGAGGCAATCTGACCTGTGTACCCCATCGCTTCAAAGCGCTGGCGAAGGTATTCGAGCGTATCTCGGTGCTCAGTGAATACAAGCAACTGCTCGTTGTGAAACTCGGCTGACTCGATCAACTCGCGCAACTTTACGAACTTGGTCTCTAGTAGGGAATCGCGGAGTCTTTCACCTATCGCGATCACCCGATCCAGTTCTTCGATCTCCTGTTTCAGGTGTGAACCCGTCGGCTTGTTGAGCGCCAGCGCCTGATCCTCGATGCTCTCGTCACCCTCGCGGCCTGGGATTTCAGTCTCATGCTCATCGGCTGTGCTGGTATCGAAATAAGCTTCGATCGACTCGAGTGAGTAGCGGGGGGCTGAAGCGACCTCGTCCGCGATACGCTGGCGACGCCGCTTGAGAGACTCCAGCATTGCCTGGGTGGAGCTAGCCAGGCGGCGCTGAAGCACCGCGAGGACCATAGCGGCGGCGTTCTTGTTCAGGTTCCTGCCGTTCTTGAAACTCCAGCGCAAGTATTCGGAGGCTGTGTCATAGAACTCTCGTTCGTCTGGCGCAAGCTTGTAAGAAACGGTTTGACACAAGCGCGGTTTGTAGATCGGCTGGCCGTTGTAGTCGACCATCTCTTCCTTGAGTCGCCGAACAAAAAAACGACTGCGCTTCTCGGGGGACAAGGCGCTGAACGCGTCCTCCGTGGCGATGACCCTTGGATCAAGGAGGTGCCACAGCGCAAAGTACGGAAAGGCTTTGCCCATGTGGGGTGTCGCAGTCAACAGCAACAAGTGAGTGCATTGTTTGCTGAGAGCCTCGGCAAGACGGTAGCGTCGGGTCTTGGTGTCGTTTCGATTAGGATCGCCCCAAGCGATCTTGTGGGCCTCATCGAAGATGACCAGATCGTACTTTCGTGCTCCGGGAGTGATGAGCTTCTCTTTGATCGTTTGGCTAGCAGCGGTATCGACGCTGAGGATGAGCAGATCACTGGCTGGCTCGTTCAGTGGGTCACTCTTCTGGAAATCCGGACCTCGGAGAATCCTGAATTGAAGGTCGAAGAAATAGCGAAGTTCACGGCGCCAGTTCCAAGTCAGTCCGGCCGGTGCGCAAATCAGAACACGATTGAGCCGTCCGCGATTGATCATCTCGCGGATGTACA
>JBGPFL010000892.1:0-2524 GCA_041483295.1 Blastocatellia bacterium
CCCACTTCTCGGAAATGAGCTGCTTGTCGCCCCACTTTCCTCGCCGCAAAAACAGGAAACCAAATCGAGCCTCATCGCGGGTGCTTATCCATAACCCGCCGCCCCAACGCGTGCCCCCGCTCACCGAAGTCATCTTCTTGCCGTCGATCATCACGTCCGAGTTGCCGTAGCCGTGATACTGCCAGGTCGATGAAGCGCCTATGGGATCCATCACGTACTGTTTGATCACTGAAGGCAACGGCCGCTTCCACATTCGAAGCAGCGAGAGCGAAAAGCGGTTGATGCGCACGTCGTTATATTCATAGAACTCGCCCGGCTCCTTTAACTCGCGGGGCTGGCGGCGGCCGGCTCCGAAAGCCTCGACCCCGATGAAGTCGTGGGACTTGCCGAACATCGTGCCCTCCCACTCACTCGTCTGGTTAGCGTGATGGCGCCAGGTGATCTTAGAGTTATGCGGCGAATCGTAGCCGCCGTCTTTGATGTAGTAGCGCACGGGATCGTCGAGGCTCTTGATCATCCCGCGATCGATCGTAAGCCCGAACACAGTAGAGAGAAAGCTCTTTGCGACACTGTAGGTGGGATCGATGTGCCGAGTGTCGCCCCACTCGGCGACGATGTAGCCGTGCCGAAGAATGATGCCATTCGTCTCGCCGCGCTCTTTCGGAAGGGGTCCGAGGACCGCGCCGAAGGTCGCGACCTGAGTCGAGAAGTCGCGAGGCACCTTCGACTCCTGGGTCTTCGCAAACGCGACCGCTTGTTCCAGCAGTGCGGGATCGAAACCAACTTCGGCAGACGGCTTGTGCTGCCAGTTTTCGCCGGCCGGTGGGTAGTAGGTCGAAGAAGTCGACCTTTGCCCGACAGCGATGTTTGAGCTGTTTGCGAGCAGCGTCAGGGCGATAAGAATGGTGATCAAAATTCGCTTCATGCATTGCCTCCTCTTTGATCAGGCTGTCTCAACGTATGTCGGAGCCATCAACAACTCCCAGAGCGACAACTTGATTCTCAGCTAGAAGCCATAGAGCTTAGCCGCATTCTCGCGGAGCACCATACGCGCAAGTTCCAGTGCTCTCTCGCGAGTGATCTCTCCATCATTAATCATTCCCGTAAGCGCCAAGGCAAGCGCCTGCCGCGCAGTTTGAGCTGCAAGCCATCCGGTCTCTTCCCAGCCGATCTCGCCAAAAGAGGGCGAAGCGTCAGTGCCGAATAGAATCTTCTCCGGATAGTACTCGAGCCAGTTGCGTAGCACGTCGCTCAGGTCGCGAGGATAGATGAATAAGTCCTGCGCCGAAAAGTCTGTCCACACGTTTGGCTTGCTCAGCATCCCGGCGGTCGCCCGGGTATAAGGGTAGCCGCCATGTACGATGACGAAATTCGTTTTGCGCAGCGTCGGATCGTTGAAGACCGAATCGAGCAACATCGGATGGCTGCCGCTCTGAACGTAGCTGCCGCCGCCTCCATCAAAGACGTGAATGTGAACGGCCAGACCCAACCGTCCCGCCTCGCGTGATGCGTACCTGAAGAGAAAATCCTGAAGGACTTTGTAGTCTGAGGCCGGCGGCTCGCCCCCCTTGGCCCAGCGCTGGTAAATGGGGATCGCGTCGCTCTCGGCCGGCGTGGTGAAATCGAGCCCCCTCAGATAGGCGATCTCGAATTTCACCGCCACCGCGCCGTCGCGCTTTTGACGCTCGAGCGTCGGGGTGACGACTCTGGACAAGTACTCTTGTAACGTTGCAGGCAGCGCGTTCAGATTCAGGTCGGCGAGGTACCGTTTCAACAGGCGTTCTTCGGCGGGATAGAAAGCGCGATAGTCGAGATTCGCTCGCTTAGCCGCTTCGTTGTTCAGCGGAAACACCAGTGCGTCGATGTAGGAGACCCATCGAAAGCGTGGCGCGGCGAGACCTCGCCCCATTGCGACTCGGTTAGCCAGCATCGTTTCGATGCCCAGTTGATCCAGTACCCAGGCCGGATAGCCGTCGCCGCGTTCGCGCCTCACTCGAGCCTTGGTTTCAGCGAGTTCGTGGACGTGTGCTTCGCTCATGTCCTGATACTTGTAGCCAAAAAGCGTGCGCCAGGCGCCGGTGTATTCGAGATTGTCCGGGCGCAGTCGGACCATCAGCGGAAAAGCTTCGAGCAACTCGAAGGGCAGGGCATCGTACTCGTGGTCTTCTTCGCCGGCGCCGACTACGCGAGTGACGTGCGTGTGATTATCGATGGCCTTGATCTTCGCGATCTCAGCCGCAAGCTTAGGATCAGCGACTGTCTGCGCGGCTAATGTGCGCGGAAGCAGAGGGAGGACCAACGAGCACAACGAGAGCAGAGTGAGTATTCGTTTCATGAGATGACCTCTCCTTTTGAGTGTGAGAAGGTCAACATAATAGCAAACAAAACCGAGAGTGATTAGCGAGTGCATCACATTTTCGCGGGGCGCGTGCGGCCTTGATGCTGCGCAAGGTCCGGCCCGGGTGTTTCCATGGAGCCACTGCGATGTCTCTCTCCGGCTCGTCTTCGATCGAGGAGATGGACC
>JBGPFL010000893.1:0-2514 GCA_041483295.1 Blastocatellia bacterium
CAAGAACCAGGGACTGTACTGTCAGGGGCGGGCACGGAGGCCCGCCCGTACAGGGTTCCAGTCCCATTATTAGTCACACCCATTGCAACACTCGCGCAAGAGGCTGCTGGAGTGCGAGACCGCCCCATTCATAGTGTCGGCCAGGCCTCAGGACTTGGCCTGGGCTTCCTGGGTTCTCTCTTCGCGGATGTATTTGCCGAACACCCCATTCCACGGCGGAATGACTATCGACACTGCCCCGAATGCCTGGGCCTGGCAAGCCAGTCGTATGAGCGGCTTTGAATCCCCGTCGTCCTTGAGATAACCGAACTCTTTCAACTGCCGCGCCTCCAGCACGCCGATGTCCGAGAGCTTCTCCGCCCCTCCCAGCACCCCAACCCAACAGGTTCCACAAGCCCCCGAGCGGCACTGTATGGGTATCGGTCCTTCACCCTCCATGCAGCGGGGGTCGCGCGTCCGGTAATCGCGTTTGTCATTTGCCGCCGCCGTAGTCAGTTGTTGGGTATTGATCAGCTTGAAGGCCGCAGCCCGGTCGTTCTCATCATAAGTTACGGTGTAGATCTTCTCCTGCCCCCTGAGAAACCCAAACAATCCCTGATCATCATCGCGGGCCCGCGCAGCAAGAACGTCTTCCGGCCGCCGTCGAAGGACCTTGCGATCCAGATGCATGGAACCCGGGGATGCCTTGAAAGCTTGTATGCCGACGTGCTGCAGGGTCCCGAACCCTACGGCCGTGATGCCTACAAGCAGCGACTCGTCCACGTCGATCTTGTTCGCAACCGCACCGGCGACATCCCTTATCTGACCAGTCAATTCGAGACTCGCCGGCGCCTGCCCTGAAGTCGCGTGTTCAACCACCGCGCGTTTCACGTCCAGCCAGTAGCGATGGCCATACAGGAACGTGTGCGAAGAATCTATTAGATCTTCGAGGCCGTACCTGCCGACGAGTTGAAGTTTCTGGACCAGCTCCGCGGAGTCGCCGGCTCGTCGCAGCGCTCGTGCGAGCGCGAGAGGGAAAAAAGCGAACCATATCTGGGCGCCCGTCCGGTCGACCTCGTGAATGTAAGGCAAGAGAGATCGTACGACCCTGGCCCAGTCCGCATCATCGTGCTGGTTCAAGAAGGCTTCAAAGAGAGTCTCGCTATGTGTTCTCGTATGGATTTCCTTTGTCGAGGGAATAGAAGACCCGGATACTAACAAAGACTGCACTGCTTGCTCAAGGGAAGGGCGTTGCTCGTTGTTCGTTGCTCGTTTCTCGGTTCTCGTTTCTCGTTTCTCGTTTTGGGTTCGAGTTGGCGATCGGCGCCAAACAGCAGTAACGAAGAACGAAAAACGAAGAACGAAAAACGACAAACGAGCAACGATCTTTTTTGACGCTACCTCCCTTTTGTACTATTCTGATCACAAGGAGTTGGAAGTTATGACCAAGAAGGTGCTGCCGCTGGTTGCAATCGCCGTTGTAGCGGTGGCATCGCTCGCAGGCGGTTACTTTGAGTCTCTTCGCACCGCCCGCGCCATCACAAGCGAAACCGACGGTTCTGAAACCCTCAAGCAGGCCTACGAGGAGGCGCTCACCACCGTTCGCGACAACTACGCCAGCCAGGCTGATCTCGAGGATCTCGGCAAGTCCACCATTCAAGGCATGCTGCATCAGTTGGATCCGCACTCTTCCTTCTTCACCAAGAAAGAGTTTGATGAACTGCAGACTGAACAGAAGAGTCGCATCTTCGGCATCGGGGTCACGATAGTCAGGCGCTATAACCGAGTCTACATAATGTCGGCGATCCCGGGCACACCCGCACACCGCGCGGGGCTGCGCTACGGCGACGCAATCGTCGGGCTCGATGGACAGAATGTCGAGGAGTGGCGCAGCGAACAGGTGATGCATCGAGTTCGCGGTGAGAAGGGCGAAGAGGTCGAGATCACGGTCGAACGGGTTGGCGCGCCTAATCCGATTACCGTCAAGATACGACGCGACGAAGTCAGGCTTCCCTCGGTTCCGGTTGCGTTCATGATGTCGCAGCCCGGCACTGGATATATCGCGTTGAGCACCTTTTCGAGTAAGACAGAAGAGGAGTTGAGCGCGTCGATAAAGAAGCTCAAGCAGGAAGGCATGAAGCAGTTGATCCTGGACTTCAGAGGCAATCCGGGTGGGCTGCTCGACCAGGCAATCGAAGTCGCCCAGAAATTCCTGCAGGACGGGCAGAAAATTCTGGAAGTGCGCGGCCGTGAGAGTCGCTTCCTCGATCGCACCTTCGAGGTTTCCGACAACAACGACCCCGAGACCATGCCGATGGTGATCCTGATCAATCGGCACACCGCTTCGGCTTCAGAAGTCGTAGCTGGAGCGCTTCAGGACCACGACCGGGCCTTGATTGTGGGGGAGAACAGTTTCGGCAAGGGGCTGGTGCAGAGCGTAACCAGAGTGTGGGGCGGGGCCGGGCTGACGCTCACGACTGCAAGGTACTATACGCCGACCGGGCGCTCGATTCAGCGCGACTACTCAAAGGTCAG